>JAAZIY010000366.1 GCA_012800625.1 Lentisphaerota bacterium | reverse complement strand
TCGAACCGGCGACACAAGGATTTTCAGTCCTCTGCTCTACCAACTGAGCTACCCCGCCACCTAAAGAAATGGCGTACCTGAAGAGATTCGAACTCCTGACCTTCTGGTCCGTAGCCAGACGCTCTATCCAGCTGAGCTACAGGTACGCTGAACTTGTAACGAGGATTAAGATACTGCTTTTTAGCAAAAATACAAGCCGAAGCGGGAAAAAAGCATTTTTTGCCAGGCATAAAGTCGTCTAGGCCTCCAGCATGTAAGCCTACTCCGCCTTCCTGTGCCTTAGCTGTTTTTTCTTTGTTTTTATGACATGGAGAATTTTAGGTCTAATGACATTGTCTGACAACTCAACTGATGGCATAGATTTTGTTCATTCACAATTAATGCAGTTAGCTCTCGATGAGCTTAGTTGTGCCGCAAAGTCCAGGATTCTTGACCAGGTTTTTTGCGCTCCGAAATTCTGTTCGGCCTTTTGCTGTCCGGAGCTTCGGATTGCCTCGTAGCGTTCCGGGTTTTGTAGCATCTGGTTTATTTTGTCTGGGATTTCATTCAGACAATCGTAGGGCAGGTAATCCACATTAGGCGTAAGCCAATGGTTGGTTTCCGGGTTGTTCCGCTCTATAAGGCAAGCTCCCGACAGTGTTGCCTCAACGACTCTGCCTTTGCATTGTATGATACTGTCAGGCTTGCCGGAGAAGTTGATTACAAATTTAGACTCCCGGTAAATTCCGGCCAGTTCTGCCATTGAGACCCGGTTTTTGTCTCCGCCGCCAATAAAAACATCAATGCCGTTTTTTTTGATTTTTTGCAGTGTATCTAAGCGATAGCTGTAATTATGAGTAGTCAAGCCCATGAAAGACAAGCAATATTTTTTATTGCTGTGTGCCGAATAGAACAGGCTTCGGCACACTGGTGTGGGGAGAAAGATGGATTTATTTTTTTAAAGAAGGCTTTTTTGACATGGTGTGGCGGCGTCAATGGAGACCACGCCCTTGAGCTGCGGGATGTTTTCAAGATATTTTATGAATTTTTGTTCAGAGTCGGCAAGCAAGGCAAACATTGGCGTTGGACAAACATTCAACAAGATGCGCCATATAAGCGGGTCAGGGAACAAGTTAAAAGCACCGCCAAAGGCGAAGAAAATATAATCGGGTCGCTGCGGGTTGTTTTTTGCACAGATCTCAAATATTTGTTTTATCATTGTTTTTTTACTCTTATTGTCTTTTTGAAAGCACAGGCGTTTGAAATCGGCAATATTCGCTTCTTTCAGCGACATGCCCCAAAGTTCATATGCGCTATCAACTTTGGCGCCTCTTACCAGGGTATAGTCCGTAAGCAGCAAGATTCTGGGTTTGCTGCCGGGCAAGGGTTTAAGAAGCTCGACTTTTTTATATTTACCTGCTAGTTTTCGTGTGTACAAGTAGAGCCAGGGGCTAAAGAGATTAGCGCCAATATTATCTCGCCACAAAACAAGTTTTAAATATAGCGGCAGTACAAAAGGCAAGGATTTAGCCATTTGTTTAAGTTTGTCCAGTGTCAGGTTAACGCGGTTGTTTTTGCTTGGCATTAATATTTTCTTTGAAAGCGCCAGCTTTGCTTTGGCTCCCGCTAGCCCCGTCTAAAAAGCCCTTGAACCACAAAAGACACAAAAAAACACTAAGAAGTAACTGATTAAGCAGACAAACTGTAAGTTGACGCAGTCTTGCCAGGTTACGGGAAGGCCGTCTTTTCCATTGGCGGGCGTTTGCTAAAATCGAGTATTTGCCGCCAGGTTTTTTCGGCGCCGAATTTTTTTTGTGCCTGCCTCATTCCGGAAAGGCGTATTTTCTCGATTTTATCTGGTTTTCGCAGCAAGTTCCTCACTATTTCAGGTATTTCCTCGATATCTGAGTATGGCACGTAGTCGATGTTTGGCCGCAGCCATTTGTTTGTTTCAGGGTTGTCATACTCGATTAGGCAGGCGCCGCAGAGTGTGGCCTCCATGACTCGTCCTTTGCATTGTATTATGCGGTCATTTTTTCCGGAAAAATTCACCACAAAAAGCGAGTTGCGGTAAATTTCCGCCATGTTTTCCAGGGACACCCTGGCATCATAGCCTCCTCCTTTATATACTGGCACGCCGGATTTTTCCAGCTTGTCCAGGATTTCCGCCCTGTAGCGATAGTGATGGCTGCGCAAGCCCATAAAAGCCACCTGCTGTAGTCGAGGACCGTTTTGCGGAAAAAATATCCTCGTACAAATAGGGGAGGGCAGGAAGCTGGACTTTGCGGCAAGAAGGCTGCTGTTTTGGCAGGGCGCGGCGCTGTCTATGGAAATGACGGCGCATATTTCAGGTATTCTTTCAAGATAGCTGATGGAATGTGGCAGGGAATCGGCCAGGAGCACCAAGAGCGGCGAGGGCAGGTTTTGGCAGATTTTGCGCCAGGTTTTTGCGGCGGGGAAGATATCCGGGTCTCCGCCCAAGGCCAGGAGGATCAAATCCGGTTTTTCCGTTTTGCAGGTTTCATACAAATCGCGGATGAATTTAAGCTTGTTGCTTATGCCTTTAGTCAAAGTCATGCGGGTGAAACTTGCCAGGTCGGCTTCCATAAGTGAGAGTGCCCAGAGTTCATAGGCGCTATCCTGCTCGTAGCCGGGCGGTAAATTGAAGTCAGTCAGAAGCAGCAAGTGTGGCTTGCTTCTTTCCGGTGCTGGCGGAAGCTTGGCAAAACGGGCTGAGAGAAAACAGGTCAGTGCCAACTGCAGGCCTGATTCAAGAAGATTTTTAGTCCGTCCAAAGATATATTTTAGGCCTTTCAGCAATCTGAAGAGGCTGGGGGCTTTACTGCGCAACAGTTCTTTCATTTTGTGTTGGATGCCTAGAGGCTGCCTAAAAGAGTGAAAAGTAGTTTTACCACAGCGTGAAATTCTAAAACCTTGTCTGTCTAGCTGTATTTTAGACTGCGTCCAAAAAGGTCGTCTGACAGGATTTTGGCCACTAAGACACACTCGTGTCTTTTGTGTCTTAGTGTCCGATTTGTTTTTTAGATGAGGTCTAGGCTCTGGGAAGCGCCGCCATGCGTTTTTTATTTGCGGATTTTCCGTATTAGTCTTGCGGTTTTAGGCCAATGCCAAAAAGCCTGTCTCATGAATATATTGCGCAGTTTAAGCAGCTTGGAAAAGTGTTTTTTTCCCAGCAGCAGGGATCTGGCCAGGCAGTTGCCTGTCATGGGTTGCGCGGCCTGTTGCAGCTCGCTCTGCGTCAGGGTACTGCAGGCAAGTACCTGCACGCCGCGCGTCTCCAGCCAATGAGAACCGGATGAAAGGAAGCTCTTTGGCAGCTCCGGCTTGAGTTTTCTTGCCGCCTTGCTCAAAATCAGGCTGCAGTTTTCCGCGGCTTGGTTGGCAATGCAAGTTGCTGGCGGGATCAAGTCATCGACAATTATAAGCTCGTAGGCTTTTTCATCAACAAATTCCGGGTCGGGCAGATAATGCACTGCCCCTTGATAGTGCAGGCTTCCCATAAAGGCGTCATGATACCAGTTTTTATAGAAGGAGGCATCATCGCTAAAGCGTGCTGCTATAGTCAGCTCGGCCAGCATTCCTGTTAGGCTAAGCAGAGTTACAATGGAGCGGTCATGCAGGCCGTATAGGAGTATTCTGCGTGGTTTGCATTTATAATTGATCAGACCTGCCATCAGTGCTAAGGCGGAGAATCTTGGCGCCTGCCAGACTGAGATGTGCTGCGACAGCCAGATGATCCATTCCCGGTAGCTGATATTTTTTGGCTTTACCGGGCTTTCGCTGTATGCATCCGGGGCGACTTTATTGGCGGCTTTGCTTTCTGGCAGTTGCAGCTCGGCTAGTCCCCAGTCCGGCGTATTCTCGGCATGCCCCAGCAGTATGGGGTGGACCTTGGCTCTTTTGCCTTCTTTTTGTGCGATCATGCCGGCGTTAGGGTCGAAGTCATAGCAAATTACGCCATATCCGCTGCAATTAATCACCTTGGCTTTGTCGGCGGCACGTAGAGCGATATCAATATCATTATGGCCCCAGCCGGCGATGCGCTGATCCACTCCTCGCAGCCTATACAGTAGGTCTTTGGCAAAAATGAAGGCTCCGTAGCCTCCCATAAGTCCACGTGAAACATTGTCATAGAGCATATAGGCGTGTCCGGAGAGCAGGATTTTTTCAATATTGCTGCAGCAGTCAAAAAAGTATTGTTCCTGCACCCAATAGGGCAGTTTTTTCCGCGGTATGGCCAGGATGTCACACTCCAGTGAAAATTGACTGGGCATTTGTTTTTTCAATAGTGCGAACAAGTTGAATAGCGTTTGGCGGGTAAAAAGTATGTCAGCTGGCATGATGCCGATAAATTTGCCCCGGCAGCGCCGCAGCGCCACGTTGAAGGCGTAGGACTGCTGGAATGGCGATATGCGATCATTATATTTTTGGGCGATTTCCGGGGGCACAGTAATGAAGCGGCAGATTTGTCTGGCCTCATCATTCAAAGTGATTTCCTCAGCCAAGGGTGTTTGGCTATTCCAGTCGGCAAAGACGATTTCAATTTCATGCAGGCAACCCAGTTGCTGAGCACACCAGGCCAACATATTGGCTGCCTGGGTGAAGCGACGCTTGAAATCGTGGCCGTAGTCGTCATTGCGCCCGCTCAGTGCGAGTGATAAAATGATTTCATGCATAGTTTGAGATTTTAATTGAAGCTCTTTTGGGAAATGGTCTAAGGCAGCGGGAAGTTATCAAAAAAGTCTTGTGCTTGCTTATAGCTTTCTGCTGTGCCTATATCGATAAAGGCCGCCTGGCTGGTTTTGGCGTAAAGCAGGCCTTTTTGCACCAGGTCTGGGAAGAATTCATTTTCCAAAGAGCAGTTTTGTCCTTTTGTTAAATTCATTATAAGTTTTCTCTTAAGCAGATAAACTCCTGCATTGATCCAGCCTTTGCCTTGCTCTTGTCCTTTTTCAGTAAAAGCCAACACTTTGCCTTGCTTGCTGATCTTGACCTGTCCAAAGCGCGACACATCTGGCACTTGGGCAATCAGCATTGCCGCTTCAAAGCCGGCTGCTTTCCACCAAGCGATAAAATCTTGCAGGTTTTCATCCAGGTATGAGTCCCCGTTTAATATAAGCAAGTTGTCGGCATTGGTTTTTTCCAGCGCTAGCCTCAGTGCTCCGGCGGTGCCCAGGGGATTATTTTCCAGCGAGTAATTCAGTTGCAGCTTGGAGTTAAACTCAACCAGGTTTTCCTGCACGGAATCTGCCTTGTGTCCCAGGGCCAGGGTCACTTTGTCAATTCCTTCGGAGTGCAGTTTTTCCAGCAGGTAATGTATAAAAGGTCTGCCGCGTACCAATGCGGCCACTTTTTGTCGTTCATGCACCTGGCTGCGCAGGCGTGTTCCCAGACCGCCTGCCAATATGATTGCCTCTATGTTACTCATGGTTTTTTTACCAATAGCAGGCATTTTCCACCTTTTCGGCCTCTGGCGGGGTTTCCTCGGCCGATGGCTTGCACCAATGTTCATTAAAAAGCCTGGCTGAAAACTCTGGCGGGTATTGTTTTTCCCAGCGTTCTCCCTTAATGCCGAAAAGCAGCTGCAGTGCGCCGCCCAGATGCAGCGCTTGCTTGCCAAGTTTTTTACAATGCGCAGCCAGGAACATGCCATAGGCTCCGGCGCCAACCAGGGCGATGTCAAAATCGAGCTGGTCAATTTGTTCACACATATGCGCCAAAGCTTCAAACCAGTCTTGGTAAGGCAGTTTGGCTGAGGCGCCGCCATTGCTGAGCACGGCGGGCAGAGTGAGCAGCTCGAATTCCGGCAATACTTCCTTTTGGCCAAAAAGCAGTTTGCGCTTGGCGTACTGCTGTTCTATGCTTGCTGCAAAAGGGTGTATGACCAGGACTTTTTTATGCCGCAGAGCCAGTGTCCAGGGGTCGGGCAGGAAAGCGATATGGTCGCCCATGCATTGGATTTCCACTGGAGTGATATTGGGGTTGTAGTTTTTAATCAGGTATTCGTCGCCGCGCTGCCCCACCACGCCAAGTATATCTATATGCTTGACGATTTCCAGGCTTTCGCTAGCGAAGCGTGCCAGAGCCTGGTTGCTGTCCGGAAAAAAACCAGCTACTTCGTGCATCATGCGGCGGTAATCAGGATTAAACTCCAGCTTGTTTTTGCGGCAATTTTGCAGGAATTCCATTACTATGTATATTTCATTCCAGCCAAAGCGCGCCACCAGACAAGGTTTATTCTTTTCCAGCAGCGCCTTGATTTTGTCTGAACCTTCTTGTTCGCGATAGACATAGCGTGCGGCCAGGCAGGGTTTCAATGGGCGTCGTATGGGATAGCGGTAATATTCATAACGCCGCAGCCATGCAGGGGGCAGGAGCTTACGTACATAAGCTTTGAGCTGGCGGTAAAATTCGATAGACCGCCGCCAGGCAGAAATCAGGAGTTTGCGTAAAAAAGTCATGGTATGGCGCTGACGTATTTATGATGGTTTGTGCCAGACATTTGGGGCATTGTGACTAGGAATAGAGTTGGCGCGGCAAGCTTGTTTTGGCGTTGTCGACAATGTGTTTGCGTATCTCAGAGCCGAATTTCTTTTCTACCAGAGCGAGATAGCTTTCATTGTTGTAGTAGCTTTGGAAGGCCTGATCGCGAAAACGCAAGATTTGCGCTGCGCTAAGCTTTTCATTTGCCAAAGGCCTGCAGTCAAAAGAATGTTGCGAATAGCCTGACCAGGTTTCTGGCAGCCGTTCAGGGCATTTCGCCAAGGCGGAATCATAGAGCTTGGAGCCAGGGTAGGCCATGACTGAGTAGAAATTGGCAAATTCACAGTTCAGCTGCAGTGCCAGGTCCAGGGTCTCTTGCATGGTTTCCAAGCTGTCTTCGGGCAAGCCAAAGATAAAATTACCGATGACATTAATGCCAGCCTCCTGAATTTTAGCGCATACCTCGCTGACGTTTACCTCGCCGCCACCTTTTCGCGCGGCTTTACGCACGCCGGCGTTGGCGGACTCGATGCCCAAGGCCAACCAGTTGATGCCGGCCTGTCTCATGGCAGGGAGCAGTTCAAAGTCAATGGTGTCAACTCTGGCATAGGCCCAGATATTAAGCCCGTAGTCCCTTTGAATAAGCCCTTTAACAATCGGCAAATAGTGCTCTTTATGCAACACAAAGAGTTCATCGACGATTTTCAGGTTGCGGAGTTGGTGTTGTTGCACCAGCAGGTCAATTTCTTGCAAGACCAGTTCGGGGGAGCGGTATCGTATGCCAGGTTTGCCGAAGGGGGCGTTGATGCAGCAGAACTCGCAGTTGAAGGGGCAACCCAGGCTGGTATAGATGGCCGCGTAGTGCTGCCGCAACTCCAGGTTGTCGAAACAATGCCAGTCATGCGCTCTATACAGTTGCATGGGCAACAAGTCCCAGGCGGCGACAGGCAGGTAATAGTCCAGGTTTTCAATCAGTGGGGCAGGGGGATTATGGCGAATCTGCGTGTTTTCCCGCCACCACAGTCCCGGCACCCTGCTGAAGTCAGGTTGCTGGCTGTCGAGTTCAGACAGCAGTGCCTCAATGCTTAGTATGCCCTCTCCTTGGGCAACGAAGTCGCATTGCTCCTCCTGCATAGTCCGCAGAGGCAGAGCGGAGGGATGCAAGCCGGAGAGCATAATGTTGCCTAGCCCGGCATGGCGCAGCTCCTTGCAGATGGCTCCGGCAGAAGGCATATTCTGGGTGGAGGCCGAGGGCTGCGAGCCGTAAACCACAATTACGCTTAAATCAGGGGAGAATTCAAGCGCGAGTCCGGCGCTTTCCTGAGGTGAGAGGTTTTCGGCGTTGGCATCGAGAATCTTGACTTGGTGGCCTTGCTGACGCAGATAAGCGCCAATCACAGCCACCCAAAAGGGTGGCTCAATGGCGGCGGCCTCTTTGCCCAGAGACTGAAAGACCTGCTTGCGGTTTCCTGGATTGATAAGGAGAATTTTACTCATGGTCAGAACGATGACTCTATGAATGTAATTGTTTTACAGCCATCCACCAGGCAATGACGTCACGCAAATTCAAGCTTGAAATTGGACACGAAGTTACACGAAGTCAGAGCAAGTTTTTCCAAGCTTTAGCTTTAGGCTAGCGCCTATTTAATCTGTGTCAGATTTTGACTTTATCAGTATTTTGCTAATCTCTTCGACGATTTTTTCCGGGCACAGTCCATACGCCTTCAGTGTTTCTCTTCTGTTGCCATGTGAAGTTTCGAAGCGGTCTGGGATGCCGTAGGGTTTTAGGTTTTGGCCGGGTTCACGCAGCTTGTGCAGTATGCTGTCCAGTCCGCCTTTGCCTATATATGCCTCTTCGAAGGAGAACAGGGGCAGTTGCGTCAGTTGTTTTTTCAGCAGTTCCTCGTCCAGGTATTTGAGTTGCAAGATATCTATATGCCTTGCGGCTATGCCTTGCTCTTGCAGTAGTCTTGCGATTTGCGCAGTCATGCTGCTCATATAGCCGGTTGAAAGCAGGCAGCAATCCGGCTCCTTGGGGTTCGACAACAAGTGCCAGCCAGACTTTGGCCAAATGAAGTCTTCCTGGACATAGAGCGGCTCTATTATTTTTGAGTCCAGCCTGAAGTAGCGCAAGCCTTCTTTTTTTGTCAAGCAGTATGCTGCCGCGGCGGCGACTGTATCTGAGGGCGAGACTACTTCGATGCCTGGCAGGCTGCGCAACACGGAGATGTCTTCAAAGCAGTGGTGTGTTGGGCCGGCCATATCATAGCTGCATCCCGCCCCTACGGCAAGCATATTCACATTGAGTCTGCGGTACTGCGACAGCAGGCAGAGGTTGTTGCGTATTTGCTCCAAGGCGCGCAGATAGAACGGTGCAATGGCATAGGTGAACAGCCTAAAGCCTTCCAGTGCCAAGCCGGCAGCCACATTGACCAGGTTTTGTTCGGCTATGCCTACATTTAGAAAGCGTTGCGGGAAGTCCCGGCGCAACTGGTCCAAGAGCGGTGCGCCGAAGTCGGCACTGAGGAAAAAAATCTCTTCATCCTGCTGCAAGTCCTTATAGACCTCATTCAGGATGGCGTCTCGCATGCTTGCATTCATGTTTGTCGCCCCCCCTCGACGAGCTGGTCTATTCTTTGTTTGCTCAGTCCCAGGACATGGCAGATATCGCTGTTTTCCAGCTCTGGCACGCCATGTCCCTTGATAGTGTCCGCCAAGAGTAATTTTGGTTTTGCTGAGTCAGCTTGGAACATGCTTTGCAAGGCGGCATGCAAGCTTTCCACGTCGTGTCCCTGGCAGCGCCGGCATTCCCAGCCAAAGGCTTCGAAGCGCGCCTCGACATTGTGCCAGCTAATGATGTCGTCACATTTACCCAGCATGGATTTGGCGTTGCAGTCCACAATGAGGTATAGCCGGCTTAGCTCAAGCTGTCCAGCCAGCATAATAGCTTCCCATACTGCGCCTTCGTAAAGCTCGCCGTCGCCGTGCAAAACTATGACTTTGGCGTCTTTCTTTTGGGTTCTTAGTGCCAAGGCCATGCCGCAGGCAAGCCCTAGACCATGCCCCAGAGAGCCGTTCAAGGTTTCAAAAGTGCCAAAACCGGCTGCGGGTATGGCCGAGAGTATGGCCTCGGGATGCGCGATGTTTTCCAGCTCTTGCACGGGGAAGAATCCCAGGTCCGCCAGGATGGGAAACAGAGCCAGGGAGCCATGCCCCTTGCTGGCGATAAAACGGTCGCGCTTAGGACAGAGGTATGTAGGCTCGGGCAAACTCAAAAAACCAGCGTAAAACAGTACGCTGAGCAGATCGCAGGCTGAGAGGCAGGAGGCTATGCGCACCTCGGGGACACGGCCGTGCAAAAGCAGAGTCTGTTGCCAGACCCAGTCCGCCTTGCAACGCAGAAAATTGATTTGCTCTTCAGACATTTCCATATTGATTGTTGCGGATGACTTGATAGCCTTTGATCAGCTCTTGTATGCCCTGATCCAAGCTGTATTTAGCTTGAAAGCCGCTGCGTTCAATCTTTTCATTCGACACGATGTAGTCGCGCTTGTCAGGGTCTTCGCCGATCTCCGACTCCAAAAACACAAATTTCGGCAAATGTCGTTGAATTACTTTACACAGTTCCAGCTTAGATAAGTTTGCCTCCGAGAGACCGACATTATAAGCATTGTTTTTCATCTCCTGGAAATTTTCCAAGACATGCGCAAAGGCTCTGGCGACGTCACGCACGTGGATAAAGTTGCGTTTGAACTTGCCCTCAAAAATCACGATGGCACTATCATTGATGGCTCGATAGACGAAGTCATTGACCAGCAGGTCAAGCCGCATGCGCGGGCTGATGCCGAAAACCGTGGCCAGGCGCAGGCTGACGGAGTTATCTCTCTGCAGAAGAGCCTCCTCGGCCTCTACTTTGAGCCTTCCGTAGAGCGACAATGGGCGCAGCGGGGATTCTTCAGTGCAGAGCTTATCGTGTTCGCCTATGCCGTAGCCGGAGTTGGTTATGGGCACCAGGATTTGCTGTTGTCTCGAGGCCAGGCGCAAAAGCATAAGGATGGCATCACGGTTGGTGCTGCTTGCCGCGAATTGATCCTGTTGACAGATGGGAGCGCCGACCAGGGCTGCCAGCGGGATAATGCTGTCGTGCCCGGCCAGCAGGCGCCGCATCAGCTCCGGGTCGCGGCAGTCGCCGCGGATAACGGCGAAATCGGGATGAGAGCAGCAGTCCAGCAATGAGGCTTGGCGGAATAAAAAGTTGTCCAGCACCGTTACTGCATAATTTAACGAGAGCAGGTGCGGCACCAGGATTGAGCCTAGGTAGCCAGCTCCGCCAGTGATTAGTATCTTGTGTTTCATGCTGCGCTCTGTGTAGGTTTGTTTGTGTTGCAGAGAGGCGAAAAAACGCGTCTATGTAGACCGCGTCCAAAAAGTCTTTGAGTCACTAAGGCACACGAAGGGGGAGGACACAAAGAG
>JAAZIY010000365.1 GCA_012800625.1 Lentisphaerota bacterium | reverse complement strand
CGCTTCGCGCCCCTGTTTAGGATGACACCTTGCATAGCAAGTGTTTACCTAGAACTTTTAACAATGGTTTTTTCCTTGATTCTTCTTTAAAAACTGTTAAGTTAGCGCCAATAGGCTTCCAGCCGGCTCCCCGCCCCCTTCGTGTCTCTTTGTGTCCCAAAAATGCCTATCTTCACCGGCTCATTTATCCAAACCGTAATTTTTCTGGAGCATTATGCCTTGGACCCCCATAGAAGCTGATTCCGACTGGCCTTTGTATGTTAGCGTCTACAAGCGTATCCGTCATGCCATCCGCGGCGGTTTAGTAGAGGGCAAGCTACCCTCGAAGAACCAGGCTGCCAAGCTATTGTCGGTAAGCAAAGTAACCATCGAGCAAGCCTACCGCCAGCTTGTCAGCGAGGGCTACATCCATTCGCGCCCGCGCTCCGGCTTCTATGTCAACCCCGGCTTCATGCAGCGTACGCCGCAGAACGCCGCGCGCGACGAGGCCGATTTCCCGCCGCAGTTTAAAAGTGAATACTGTTTTGATTTAAGCACCTATGCAGTGGCCACGGAGTGTTTTCCCTTTGCGGTCTGGAGCCGTCTCAGCCGGCAGCTGCTCAGCGAGGAGTCCGACAAGCTGCTTAACAGCACGCCGGGCAAGGGCATTCTGGCTCTGCGCCAGCAGATCTGCGGCTATCTGCAAAACTATCGCGGCGTCAGGGCGCATCCCGAGCAGATACTGCTGGGCGCCGGCACCGAATGGGCCGCCAGCATCTTCAACCTGCTTTTTACCCGCGGCCAGCGTTTCGCCATTGAAAACCCCAGCTACAGCAAGGTCTGGCGCATACTCAGCGCGCATGGCCGCGACATCCTGCGCGTGCCAATGTGCCAAGACGGCATAGACCTGGCCGCACTGCAAAAAGCCAAGCCCGACCTTGTGCACATCAGCCCGGCGCATCACTTCCCGCTGGGACTGGTAATGCCCATACAACAGCGCCTGGCTCTGCTGAAACTGGCCGAGCAAATGGACTTCTATATGATCGAAGACGACTACGACTGCGAGTTCCGCTTTGAGGGCAGACCCATACCGGCGCTCAAAAGCCTGGACGGAGACGAAAGGGTGATTTATCTGAATACATTCACCAAAAGCCTGGCGCCCTCGCTGCGCATCAGCTATATGCTGCTGCCCAGAACTCTGCTGGAAAAATACGAGCGCGAGCTTTCCTTCTACGCCTGCACCGTGCCCGGATTCCAGCAATATGTGCTGGCACGTTTTATGGGCGAAGGGCATTTCTCCACTCATCTCAAAAGAATGCGACGGGTATACAAGGACAAACACGACGCCCTGCTCGAGGCGCTGCGACAAAGCAGCCTGGGAAAACACCTCGAGATCAGCGGCGAAAAAGCCGGCCTGCATTTTCTGCTGCGCCTGAAAGGAGAGCTGAACGAGGCCGAGATGCTCAGCCGGGCCGCCGCGCAGGGCATAAAACTCAGCGGCCTCTCCGAGTTTTACAGCCCTAAAATAAATGTGCCGCAGGCCACCGTGCTCATGGGCTTCGCCAAGCTCAAGCCCGAAGAGCTACCTGAGCTGATCAGCCGCCTACAAAACGCCTGGAGCATGCCTTAACCCACTTCGTGTGTCTTAGTGTGTCTTAGTGTGTCTTCGTGTCCTCCCCCTTCGTGTACCTCATCCCCTTCCCAGAAACCAGCGCCTTAACCGGCTCCCTCCATACAACAAAACCAAAAACAGGCAAGCGGCTTATGCGGCGCCGCAGGCGCCGCATAAGCCCTTCGTGTGCCTTTGTGTGCCTTCGTGTGCCTTAGTGTGTCTTAGTGTCCTCCCCCTTCGTGTACCTTAGTGGTTCAAGCCTCTCAGACCTGTATGTATCCACCCAGGAAGACGAAGCTGTCATTGCTCAGCGAGAGATCATTCAGCAGCTCGATGATCTCCGGGGAGTAAAGCGAGGCCTCGAAGTCCAAGTAGAACATAAACTGAAAATCGCGTCCCTGCACCGGTCTGCTTTCCAGCTTCAGCAGGTTCAGGCCCAGGGCGGCGAATTTGGCGATCAGGCGATACAGCGAACCCGGCTCATGCGGCAGCGAGAGCATGATGCTGATGCGATTAGCGCCGGGGTACAAGGCAAGCTCCTTGCCTATGCAGATAAAACGCGTGTAATTGCTGTCACTGTTCTGTATATGCTCATGCAGGCTGCTCAGACCGTAGAGCGCGGCGCAGTTCTCCGAGGACACCGCGGCCAGCTCCGGACGCTGGGCCTCGGCCACCAGCTTGGCGGCCACAGCGGTGTTTTCGCAGACATGCAGCTTCACGCCGGGCAGCTGCTTCAAAAAGCCGTCACATTGCCAAAGCGCCTGTTCATGCGAGTAAATCTCTTTTATCTGGCTCAGCTTGCTGCCCGGCAGCCCAAGCAGCACGTGGTTGATCTGCAGCTTGACACTGCGCAGTATATAGAACTTATGGCTGCGCATCAAGTCATAGACCTCGCTGACCGTGCCGTGTATGCTGTTCTCTATGGGGAGCATGCCGAACTTGCAGAGATTCTTCTCCACCGCCTGAAAGACGCCGGCGAAGTTATTGAAGAACATAACGTCGCCCATAGGAAAGAGCTGGTCGGCAGCCATCTGCGAATATGCCCCTTCGATGCCTTGACAGGCCACGCTGCCGGAACGCGGGAAAACCTTGTCGCTCTGCTCTAAAGCCGCCGTCAGCTTGGCGCCCAGCGCCGCCCCGTTGGAACGCAGACGGTCCTGATAAGAACGGCTTAAATCGAAAAGCATGCGGAAAAGCACCTGGGCATAGCCGCTCAAACCCTCCTCGGCAGAAGCCGAAACGCGCCGCAGTATCTCGCGCTCGCGCCCGGCATTGAGCACCGGGGTCTGAGAGCCGGACTTAAGCTGGCCAATCTCGCGGCTATACTGCATACGCTGGTTGAAAAGACCTATAATCTGATCGTCAACCTGGTCTATCTTCGCACGGTAATCATCTATCTGCATGGTATACTCCTGTTTGACTGAAAAAATTGCTGATGAGCAATTATGCTATGAAATTAGTCTGCCTTAGTGTGTCTTAGTGTGCCTTAGTGTCTCTTAGTGTCCCAAAAGAGGGCTATCAGAGGATTTTCTCCTTGAGCAGCCTGCCCTCCTTCAGATGCTCACGCAGCTCCGCCTCCTGCTGCTCGCCGATAAGCTCCTGAAAACGACGCAGATTGCCGATCAAAAGCTCTATCTCGGCGCAGAGAAAATCGCTGTTCTGCAGAAAAAGCTCGGTCCACATCCCCTCATGCAGCTGAGCCACCCGGGTCATGTCGCGAAAGCTGCCCGCCGAGTAGCCCTTGTGCTCTGCGGCAGTGGGACTGCGCAGATAGCTGCTCGAGACCACGTGCGCCAGCTGTGAAGTCAGAGCGATGATACGGTCATGCTCGGATGCCGTGCTGATAGTGATGCGCCCAAAACCCAGGCTCAGAAAGAATTTCTTGGCAAACTCAAGCAACTCGATAGGGCATTTACCCTCGGGCGTAAGAATCATGGCGGCCTGCTTGAAAAGCGCGCCGCTGGAGGCCTCAAAGCCGGAACGCTCGATGCCGGCCATGGGATGCCCGCCGATAAAGTGAAAGCCGTGGCGCTCCGCCAAGGCAAAGCCCAGCTCGCAGATGCGCCGTTTCGTGCCGCAGCAGTCAACCAGCAGCCCGCCGGGGCGCAGCTTGTCGGCGTTTTCGCGCAGCCAGGCCTCGGCGGCCAGCGGATGCAAGGCCAAAATAACCAGCTCGCAGTGGCGCAAATCGTCGCTCTGCCCCTCCTCGTCTATGGCCTGCAGCAACTTGGCCCGCAAAATCACGCTGGCATTGATGTCCAGGCCATAGACATGATGTTCGCCCAGCTGCTTAGCCGCCTTGGCCAGAGAGCCGCCTATCAAGCCCAGCCCGACGATGGCGATTTTCACAACAGGCCTCCTTCGCGCACCAGGGCGGACACCTGCTTGGCCTGCGGCGCCAGCCGAGCAAAGGTCTCCGGCGTGAGCGACTGCATGCCGTCACAAAGCGCACAGGCCGGATTATTGTGAACCTCGACAATCAGCCCGTCGGCCCCCGCCGCCGCCGCCGCCAATGACATGGAGGGGACCAGCTCGGCGTAACCGGTGGCGTGGCTGGGATCGATGATCACCGGCAGATGTGTCAGCTTCTTGAGCACCGGCACCGCGGAGAGGTCCAGCGTATTGCGCGTCTGGGTCTCGAAAGTG
>JAAZIY010000364.1 GCA_012800625.1 Lentisphaerota bacterium | reverse complement strand
CCCTGATTGAAGGGCAAAACGGCGCCGCCCTGGCGGCCTACGAGGAGCTCTTGAGCCTGGGGGTCTGCCGCGAGCAGGCCCGAGGAGTGCTGCCGCAGAACCTGATGACCACCTTCTGGGCCAGCGTAGACCTGAGCAACCTGCTTAAGTTCATCGAACTGCGCGCCAGCGAACATGCACAGTGGGAAATCCGCGAGTATGCCGAGGCGATTAAAACACTTATCAAACCCAGCATCCCTAATATCGCGGCATACTACAAATGGACTTGAAATAACAAAACGCAAGAGACAAGCTAAAACAAACAAGGTTTCCTAGCTTTACTTTCGGATTGCTACGCCGCTAGCGTTCAGCTTACAAGCGCTGAACGCTTTTTTTTGATTCCGACCGCGCGGCGCCACCCTCCGACAACCACATACCGGAATTTTATGTCAGCGAATTTTTTAGACCGGCACTGGCGCGGCGCCGGCGGCATTGCGGCCCTGATCCCCATTGCCATACCGATGATTTTATCAAACATCTTTGACACCGTCATGATGTTTGTCGACCGCCTGTATTTGGCCTATGTAGGCAAGGAACACATGGCTGCCTGCATGAATGCCGGTTTGACCTCTTGGACCTGCACGGTCTTCTTTGCCGGAGTGGTCTCCTATGTATCAGCCATGGTGGCGCGCAGCTACGGCGCGCGCCAATTTTCGCAATGCCCTCGCATAGTGTATCAGGGGCTGCGTCTGGCACTGCTCTCATACCCGCTAGTTATACTGGTTGGGCTGATTGCGGCAAAAAGCTTTGCCTGGGCCGGACACGGCGCGCTGCAAGTGCAGCTGGAAAAGACCTATTTCTGGTGGATGCTTTTTGGCGGCACCATTTTAACCCTGTTGCGCACGCCGCTGGCAGCCTTCTTCTCGGGCATAGGCAAGACAGCGGTGATTATGAAAGCCAGCTTTGTCTCCATGCTGGTGAACCTGGTGTTCAACTACTTGCTTATCTACGGCAAATTCGGCTTTCCGCGTCTGGAGATCAGCGGCGCAGCCATTGGCACTCTGCTGGCCAGCCTGGTGCTCGACATTATTCTGGCGCTGTCCTTCTGGCGGCACACCCGCGGCAAGGAATACCGCAGCCTGCGCCCTTGGCGCTTTGACGGCGCTGTCAGCAAGGCGCTGTTGAGGTTCGGCATACCTACCGGGCTGGATTATTTTCTCGGCACCAGCGCCTTTAATCTGGCCATTGCGGTTTTTCACGGCTACGGCGCGGATGCCGCCGCCGCGGTCACTATAGTCATGAACTGGGACCTATTGGCTTTTTTCCCCTTGCAGGGTGTTCAGGTCGCCATCACCACCTTGGTCAGCCAGAATCTGGGCGCGAAGGACCTCAAGGCCGCCACGCGCACGGCGTATTCAGGCTGCAAGCTCAACTTGCTTTACAGCCTCTTTATTCTGCTTGCCTTTCTCACCCTGCCCTCTTTGCTGGTTAGCCTTTTCACGCCGGAAAGCGGCGGCATAGACTACAGCCAAGTGACAAAGATTGCGGTACCCATGCTGCGCTGGGCCAGCTTCTACCTGCTGTTTGACAGCGTCTACCTGTCCTTCAGCGGTGCCTTGCGCGGCGGCGGCGACACCCTCTGGGCCATGATTATCGGGCTGGTCTTCCACTGGTTTTTGGCGTTCAATGTACTGGTGACTACGTACCTGTTTAAGTTCAGCCTGATGGGCAGCTGGCGCGCCTGGGTACTCTCCTCGGTTATCGGCGGCACGCTAATCTACTGGCGCTTCCGCAGCGGCAAATGGAAGCATATCAAGCTGAGCAGCAAAGAAGACGCTGCACTAGAGACAAATCTAGAATAACAAGCTTGGCTACAATGCCTCTATAAGACTGATATGCCTTAGTGTGTCTTAGTGTGTCTTAGTGTGTCTTAGTGTGTCTTAGTGTGTCAAAAACTTTTGGATGGGGTTCAAGTAATCAGCGAAGAAAAGTAAGGATATGACGACTTTCCCTTGGCAGCATGTATATTTTTCTGGCTGTGGCGGCGTAGGCATATCGGGTTTGGCTCACCTGCTCCTTGATTGCGGCCTAAAAGTAAGCGGGAGCGATCTGCTCGAGTCCGGCTTTTTGACCAGTCTGCGCCGCCGCGGCGCTTCACTGCGTCTCGGGCAAACTGGCAACTTACCACCCGGACTTGAGCTCTTTGTATATTCCGCCGCGGTTCCAGCGGACAACCCCGAGCGTCTCGAGGCCCGGCGCCAGGCTCTGCCCTGCTATAGCCGCGGCGAGTTTTTAGCTCTGCTGGCCAGTTATTTCCCCCGTGTTATTGCCGTTGCCGGCTCCCACGGCAAAACCAGTGTGAGCGCCATGCTGACGCATATAGCCGTCTGTGCCGGGCTGTCTCCGGCCTATTTGATTGGCGGCGAAGTCCAGGGCTGGCCCCGCAATGCCGCCTATGGCGCCGGAAAACTCCTCATTACCGAGGTAGACGAAAGCGACGGCACCCAGGCCTTACTGAAAGCGAGTCTGGCCATTATCAATAACATTGATGACGACCACTGCTGGAGCCTGGGCGGCGAGGCCGCACTCGAACTCTGTTTCCGCGATTTTGCCGCGCAGGCCAAGAAGGTGATGTGCTGGAACAATATCAAAAACCAGCGTGTTCTGGCCGGGCTGAAGCAAGTCGAGTTTCTCGAGCCTGATTTGGCGGAAGGCTGCGCCGGCCTCCCCCTGCCTGGACTACATAACCGGCTCAATGCCGCCATTGCACTTCAGGCCGCCAAGGAATTAGGCATCGAGGCGGCATTCGCCCGGCAGGCCCTGCAAAGCTTTCCCGGCGTGGCCAGGCGCCTTAGTCAGCGCTGGCGCAGCGCCGACGGCGCACGCATCCTGATCGAGGACTATGCGCATCATCCCAGTGAACTGCGCGCCGGCATCGAAGCACTACGCGAACAATGGCCGCAGCACGCATTGCTTATCGCCTTCCAACCGCATCGCTACGAAAGAATAAAACGCTATGGCGAAGAATTTGCCCGGCTGTTGGAAAGCGCCGAAAAAGCCTGGGTGGTCTCTCCTTTTGCAGCCTGGAAACAAGACTGCTTGATCGCCGACCCAAAGCAAATAGTACTTAGTATAAATAATGCCCGAGCCGAGGCTAGGGCTGAATATATAGACAGCGCGCAAGCCGAACAAGTCAGCGCGAAAATATTGAAGGATATAAGCGGCTACGATAAATTCGTGCTCGCTATCGTAGGAGCCGGCAATATCGCCGACTGCCTACGACCGCTAAGCGAAAATATGCAAAAGTCTGAAGAAGCCCGTTCAGACCGCAAAAAATAAATTGTTAAACTTTGCTGAGCCGATTCGCTTTCTTTCTATACAGTATATTCGAGTTTTTCTTGTACATACTGACCAGAAACAACTCAACTTGACAATTTAAATTTTCATAGTCCAAGCATGACATAGAGTGCAGCAGCGATACACGGCACGGTGTTAGCACATGACACAGTACCAGTATCAACACACGGCAGGGCACTGGCACACCTCAGAACATGGCGCTTCGCGCCACTGCCGGCCACAGATTAAAGGAGGCGCTTCGCGCCCCCGCCAGCAAAACATAAGACGCTCCAAGCTCTGCGTTCAACACAACAAATCACATAAAAGTACCGTATCAGTATTGCGCACCGGTACTAAGGAATCACGAAAAAAAAATTATTAAACTTGGCTGAGCAGATTCGCTTTCTATACAGTATATTCGGGTTTTTCTTGTACATACTGACCAGAAACAACTCAACTTGACAATTTAAATTT
>JAAZIY010000363.1 GCA_012800625.1 Lentisphaerota bacterium | reverse complement strand
TGCTGTGCCTTCGTGTCTCTTCGTGTCTCTTCGTGTCCTCCCCCTTCGTGTGCCTTAGTGATTTAAAAAACATTTGGACACTAAGGCACACTCGGGTAGGCGCAAGCGCTGTTTTTAGCGCGAGGGTTTTTCCTGCAGTCGCAGTTCCGCTTTGCCTGGCCAGCCAGGCTGTTCCTTGTCGGAGATAAGCCTTTTCACCTGCTCGATCACTGCTGGCTGACTCTGCTGATTCACTTCAAACTGGCCGAATGAGTTATTCCAGGCCGGCAGTATGCCATTGAGATTGATGTAGTCGTCATGCACAATGATATGCCTGTAGTCGGGGTCGGCTGTGGCGGCGGCTCTAAAGGTATTTTGCTGCATGAGTACTCCGGTACAGCAAGGCATTTTTTGTCCGGCTCTGCCAAAAAGCAGGCAACAAGCGCCGCTTTCAATGATATTGCCCTGCATATGAAGTTCGTTTACAGCCAGCACCTTGAGGGCGTTGATTGCGCCCATGAAGATGTTGTTGCGCAAGGTGATGGCGCTGGCTCCTTTGTCGATAAGTAGACAGCAGGACTCAGCGGTTTTATCCTCCTGCAAGAAGACCAGGCCTTCAAGCAAGATATTCTTGGCGCCGGCACCGCTGATTTCCATAGAGCTTTGCAGCAGCGGGAAGCTCTCCTCGGTGCAAACTGCCAACAGCCTGGCACTGCGCTCCAGCTTCCAGCCTTGCGGCGAGCGGTATTCTCCGGGCAGGATAAGCAGCTTGCCGCCGTCAGCCAGCAAGGGCAGCGCCTCCTCGATACTGGCAAAGGCCTCTGCGCCAAACTGATATTGGTGTCCAGCGTACTCGATGTTCTCGCCCTTTTGATAAATCTGCGCCCATTTGCTGCAAACCAGCAATTCTTCGGCCTGTATGCTTAGCGAGCCTGGCAGAAACTCTAGCTGATAGTTATCGCCGGCGTTCAAGCTCCCGAGTGTGGTGCCATACACTCCGGGTTCTTCGCCGGGTTGGCGCTGCAAGGCGCCTTGCAGGGTCGGTGTGGGTATGCTTTCGGCGTCTTCCAGGCTGTAAGTCAACTCCGGGTCTGCCTCGCCGCGCCGTTTGCTCTGCTTTCCTCCCAGCAGGCGCAGCGGTTTTGGCATCACTACCACCGGGCATTCGCCCTGCAGCTGCCCCAGGGTCTCGTCACTGAAGACAAAATTCCAGGCCATCGTGTGTCTCCCTGCCGACAAAATCTTTTCGGGCTGTTGCCAGGCAAAGTCACCCGGTGTTAGGCTTTGTCCCTGACTATAGACAACATTTCCGTTCAAGGCAGCTTCTCCTAGTTTCTGGCCGTATAGCAGTTCTGCGGCACTGAGATTCTTGACCAGGTAGGCCGGCGGCAGGATGCTCAGCTTCCCGTTTTCAAACTGCAGCTCGTAGTTGCGCTCAGCCAGATACAGGCTGCCTTGGCTGATAATGTAGTCGCCGGGCAGCTCGCCCTTCTGTCGATTTAAGACGCCATACAGGCGCAGCGAATCATGACCGGACTCGACTATCTGCCAGCCCAGAACCGGGTCGGCCTCGCCAGCATGCTTCTGCTGATTAAGCGCCTTGACCCGCAATGGACGCGGCAATATCTTGAAATCCGCAGGCTCCAAAACAAGCGCCCGCCCGTCCGCACAGCGTAAAGTACCCAGCTGTATGGCATAGCTGCCGACCTGTTCGCCGGGCTGGCGTGCAAGTTGTCCTTGCAGAACCAGCGCGCAGTCTTCAGCATTTTGCAGCTCGTAGGCAAAAACCGGGTCTGCCTCAGCAAAGAGCTTTGCCGCCGCCCTGGCCTTCAGACGTACTGGTTCCAGCTTTTCGCCGGCGGCAAAACCTTCCGGCTGCTCCATAGACAAGAGCGTCATTTCGGGGGCTACAAAAGGCTCCTGGCTCAGGGTGTCCAAGTCAGGCTCAGTGCTATTTTCAGCCAATCCTGCAGGCTTGCTAGCCATGCTGCGTGTAGGTGATGAGGCTGCGCCATAAGTGCCGCCTCCCGCTACAATATTAAGCGAAGCGTCATTCACCAGGACAATTTCATAGTTGGGTCCCAGTGACAACGTGCCAAGCCTAAAGGAATATGAGCCAGGCTTCTCGCCGGCCTCTCTTCCCAAAGCGCCAACAAAGGCGTCGCCTTCCAGGATTTCGCCGTCGACCACAACAAAATCAAAGTCGGGGTCTGCTTGCCCCTGGTACTTATAGGCCTCGATTCCGGCAATTTGAATTTGCCTTTTTTTCACCGTCAGCTGTGCTTGAGTGAAAGTAATTCTATAGTCTTCGCTCACCTTCAGGCTGCCCACTTGGATAGTGTATGCTCCCTGCGGCAGTGTGCCCAGTTCGGCAACTGGCGTACTGCTACCATTCACATACAAATAAAGCTCGCCGCTGAAAGCCTCGCCCTCAAAAAACTCATAGCCTTCGGTCTCCTCATAGCTAAGCTCAGGTATGGCTTCGCCGTAGGTCATCGTCTGCGCATGTGCCTTTACCAGCACTGCCCTGGTAGTCACATGCACCTGCATATAATCGACGTACTCAGCGAAGTGTTCCAGGTCCTCCGGGTAGAAAATAACCTTTTCGCTAGTGACGCCGCGGCGCATGCGCTTATCGCCTTCAGGCAGTACCGCGGTTCCGGTTAATTTGCCGTAATCCCCTACGCTTGCTGAAACCGAGATCGTGTAAGAGAGCTTGTTCAAGCAATCACCATGCTTCAAGCTGCCGGTGGTGAAAGCCACACCGTTGGTTTTGATGCGGTTGATCTGCAGGCTGCCGGGCACGAAGTCAAGGCTATAGTTTTCAGCCGGACTCACTGCAAGACTGCCTTGGCTTATCACATACAGGCCAGGCTCCTCGCCCGCCTCGCGTTCGAGCGAGCCTAGCCAGCTGTCTCCGCTTACCAGTGAGCCGCTCGTTGTGTAGCTCAGCGTATTTTTCGGGTCTGCCTGGCTATAATACTTGTTGAGATTGCCTGCCGTAATCGTCAAGGGTCTGGGCTGCACTTGCACGCTGCCCGGGATAAATTCGAGCAGGTAATTTTGTGAAAGGCTCAGGCTGCCCTGTGTGACGGGATATTCCCCCACCCATTGCTGCCAGGCCTCGCAGGCAAGCGCGCCGTTGAAGCGGTCCCCCGTCCTGAGCGCGCCGGAAACGACTTCATAAGTCAGCGTCGGCATTTTAAGGCCGTAGATATGGGTCAGGTCTGCGGCCTTGACACATATCTGCGCCTGCCCTATATACAGGTTTTCCGTCGTGAAGCTCAGCTTATAATATGGCGGCAAGGAGAGGCTGCCCAGGTTGATGGCATAGAGTCCCAGGTTTTCACCGGAGGCTCTTTTCAGTGTTCCGGCAAAACTATCGCCAGGCAGCATTTCGCCGCTATGGCTATAGCTCAGCTCCGGGTCAGGCTGTCCATATTCTTTACTTTGCGCCAATGCTTGAACCGCCACTTGCAGGAACTGCACTGTCAGGGTCTTGTCCTCGAACTCGAAGCTATAGTTGTCGCTAGCTCCTCCTTGCAGCGCGACTGCGTATTTTCCCGGCAGGCTATCGATTTCCGCCAGGCAGACGATCTCCGGTTTCTCATCTAGGTCATTTTCATCCTCATCAAATTGGAAGCCGTCGAAGAGGAGGGCAAACTCCGGATTAGGCTGTCCGTATTTGCGTTTGAACTCGCCTTGCAAGCTGACTTGCAGCCTGGCCTTTTGAATTTCCACTTCACAAGTACCGCTCAGGGGCATAAATACGACTGCCTCCTCGGGCACAAAGGTCCAGGTCAGCTCATGGTTTCCGGCGGGCAAGAAAGCCCCCTCTTCATCCCAGACAAAGCCGCCGGGCACATTTTCCCCGGTGATGGTGTTGCAGACCTGGCCTTCGAGCAGCTCTCCGCTCAGGGCCTCGCCATAGCTGAGCGGTTGCAAGCTCAGCTCGCCGAGCAGCATAAATGGCGGCGGCAGCAGCGTAAAAATACCGCTTTGGTAGAGCAGCTCATAGTTGCTGGAAAGTCTCAGGCTGCCCTGCAGTATCTCATACTCGCCCGGTTCCTCGCCGGGTTGCCGTTCCAAGGAGCCAGAAAACACGTCATTGAAGCCAAGGCTGCCTTCCAGAAACTGCCAATTCAGGGGCGGGTCTTCCTCGCCTTGATATTTGCTCGTTGCCAAAGCCTGCAGCCGGACTAGGCGCGGCTCGATGCTGAAAGCACCAGGCAGAAAAGACATTTGATAGCTGTCGTTCAGGCTTAGGCTGCCTTGTCCTATGCTGTACTCTCCTATGTTTTCGCCGCCTTCGCGCTGCAGTTTGCCGTTAAAGCTGTCGCCGAGCACCAGGGAGCCGGCAGTCACCAGCAAGGTCAGCTCCGGATCAGGCTCGCCATATACCTTGCTCTGGTTCAGCGCTGTGACTTCGAGCGGTCGCTTGACCATGCTCACCAAGCTGCTGCCGGAGAAGCCCAGGAAGCTGCCGCTGTCCTCTGGCATGAATTGCCAGGAGCACTGCCAGAGGCCGGCATGGAGCAGTTGTGCTGGGCTGTCCCAGATAAAGTATCCCGGCACATAGCCGCCCTGAGGTGAAATCGCGTAGGCCATGATCATGATATGCTCCAGGGGCATGCCATACATGCCTTCGCTGATAAGCACCTCGTTGCACTGCGGGGCGCATTTACTCAGCATGAGTCTGCCGCTGTGCAGCTCCAAGACATAGTTGCGTGCGCTGCCGCCCTGCAAGAAAATCTCATAGCCCTCCTGACGCACTGGGCTGAACTCTGTGGCGGCGCAAAGCGCTTGCGGGGCAACGATGTCAAACTGGCTATCTCCGCCCAGAAAGCCCTCATAGCTAATGGTGAAAACCGGGTTTGGGCTCAGGTAGGCGCGCTGCTGGTCATCAGCACGGCAGAGCAGGCTAGCCGCAGTGATTTCCAGGTTGGCGATGGCCTCGCCGCCAAAATAGCCGTCTACGATGCTGGCTCGCACCAGGTATCTGCCGCAGTCCTTCGGGGGCAGCTCGCTGTTGGCATAAGGCGTGCCGTCCACGCCCTCGAAATTAAGTTTGACCTGCAGGCCGGGCGGATATGTCTGCACCGGCATATTCACTGGTCTGCCTTCATACACGCAACAGAAGTCATCCAAGTACAGTTGCGCCTCGCCTTTGACGCAGGTCAGCAGGCCGGGCAGAAAATGCAGCTCATAGTCGCTGCCCCCGGAACCGTCCTGCACCAGCAGGCTGCCTTGTTCTATGGGATATTCGCCTGACTCATCGGGCAGCTCGACAAAGGGTGCGCCCGCGATGCTGTCGCCCTCGGCCAGGCTGCCGCAGAGTAGGCTCCAGGTCAGTTCCGGCGCCTCGCTGCCCCATTGCCAGAGCTTGTCGTCAGCCTTTACGAGCAGCGGCATGGGGCGTATACAGACCTCGTGTTCAAAGCTAAAGCTATTCCAATGTGCTGCTATGGGTGCATCGGGCAGCAGGCTCATGC
>JAAZIY010000362.1 GCA_012800625.1 Lentisphaerota bacterium | reverse complement strand
GATTCGTCCGATTCGTCCGATAAAAAAACACTAAACAAAGCCGCCGCATAAGCCTCTTCATGTCCTCACTTCTTTCTGAGTGCGCATTTCCACACCTGCGCATAATTACTCCGCGGGAACTGTTTTTCCAGCCGGCACCCGTTTACACTTGTATATTTCAGGCTGAACAGCCCATTTTTCTGCTCGGTCAATACGATTTTGCAGTTTTTTTGCAACTGTTCGAAGTTCCATTGTTGGTCGGCATTTTGCAGGCGTCTTGCTTGCATGCGCCAGGGGTGACATTTCTCGCTCCACTGTTTGCGCTGCGTTTTTCCCAGGTGCCTCAGGTTAACTCCTGCGAAGAGCAGCCTGGCATTCAGCTCCTGCAGGTTTTTTTCGGAGCTAGCCTTTCCCAGCAGCACGCAGGCCCGCGGTGGTTTACGCTTCAGATACAGCTCGAGGGCGCGCATGGGTGCCGCCAATGCCGGCACGAAGATACAGTCTATCTCTTGGCAGCCCATTTGTTCGAGCTGCGCCAAAAGCTCATAGGCCGAGCCATAGCTGCCCGGACACAAAACACTGTATCTGCCGCGGCCAAAACCGGCGGAAGCCTGATACAGGCAGACCGCCGGCGCGTTGGCCGAGCCGCCATGCGTCACCAGCAGCATATCAGGTTGCAACAGAGCCGCCACATAAGACTGCCCCAGCAGCAGAAACAAGGCGGCGGCACAAAAACAAAGCGTAAACGCAGGAAGATAAGCGCGTCTCTGGGTCTGCTCTGACATCTTGCACCTACAATTGGACGAAATTCCCCGAAAAATCATCTTTGCGGCTTTTTCGCGGCCGTCAGCCTATGACTGAAAGCAGATAAAAGTCACTTGCAAAGCGTTTCTTACAATATATGTTTATTAGTAGCCGAAGCAATATGCTTTGGCGCGGTTTCCACTGTTTCCCAGGAGCATCAATGAGGGTATTAGTCACTGGCGGTGCCGGTTTTATCGGCAGCCATATCGTCGAGTATTTCCAGGGCAAGGCCGAAGTGCGCGTGCTTGATAATTTGCGCAGCGGGCATAAAAGGAACCTGGAGGGCTTTGACGTCGAGTTCATCGAAGGCTCGGTCTTGGATGCGGAGCGCCTCGAGGCGGCCATGCAGGGGGTCGACTATGTTTTCCATCTGGCTGCCATGATCAGCGTGCCCGAATCGATGAGCAAGCCCATAGAATGCGTCAACATCAACACCATAGGCACCTTACGGGTACTCGAGGCCGCCGCCCAGGCAGGGGTGAAAAAACTCTGCCTAAGCTCATCGGCAGCAATTTACGGCGACAACCCCAGCGTGCCTAAACTCGAAAATATGCTGCCTGAGCCTAAAAGCCCCTACGCCGAGACCAAGCTGGCCGGCGAACACTACTGCGCTATCTACAGCCAGGAACGCGCCCTGCCCACCGCTTGCCTGCGCTATTTCAATGTCTTCGGCCCCAGGCAGGACCCGGCCAGCCAGTACGCCGCCGCCGTGCCCATCTTTGTCTCCAAGGCGCTGGCCAACCAACCCATCAGCATCTTTGGCGACGGCGAGCAGACGCGGGACTTCATCTTTGTCAAAGACATCGTGGCCGCCAATGTCTTCTTTGCCATGCAATCCGAGGCCTGCGGGGTTTTTAATGTCGCCTACGGCGGCAAAACCAGCATCCAGGCGCTGGCCGAAAAAATCATCCGGCTCTGCGATTCCAAGTCCGAGACCGTTTATCTTCCCGAACGCCCGGGTGACGTCAAGCATTCCCAGGCCGGGATAGGGCGCTTGCAGAGCGCCGGCTTCCTTCCCGGCTTTGATTTTGACGCCGGCCTGGCCTCCACCATAGCATATTTCAGCAAGCTGTCGAATGCCTAAAATTCTTTTTGTCTGCAATTCCAATCGCAGCCGCAGCCCCATGGCGGCGGCCATGTTCGCCGATTTTGTCCGCCAAGCCGGGCTGGAGACCGTGCAGGTGGAGTCTGCCGGCCTGCGTGCCGATGCGCGCCAGATGCTCCCCGAAGCGGTCTCCGCAACCTTGGCCGGCATGGGTCTGCGCCCGCTGCAGCTGGGACTAAGGCAGGTTCTGCCGAAAATGCTCAAAAGCGCCGACCTGATTATCTGCTTCACCGCCACTCAGCTCGCCGAGCTGGAAAGAAGCTATCCCTCAGCCAGGGGCAAGAGCAGGCTGCTGATGAGCCTGGTGAACTC
>JAAZIY010000361.1 GCA_012800625.1 Lentisphaerota bacterium | reverse complement strand
CAGTGCCGCAGGCATTCCAGCAGCAGCGGGCTTGCCGCCTCGCCAAAGTCGCGGCGCAGCAGCTTTTCCAGCAGGTCTTCCAGGCTTTCTGTACGCGGCGACCAGGCATGCGCCTTGCGCAAATCGATGACCAGGTTTGGCCACCAGCCGTAGTGGTGGGTCTCGTAATAATGTGCCAGGCCCCATTTTTCTCGTGCCGCGTCAAGATGTCTGAAGCGTTCTATCCAGCGGTAGGGTGTCGGCACATAGGGAGCCGCGCCAAAGTCCCAGGTGGAGCCTATGGAGTTGGTGGTCGAGCAAAGTTCCAGCCCCAGCTCGTGGCCCAGGGCGCATTCGCTGAGGAAGTATTCACCCGGCTCGGTGGCGCTAATGGTGTAGTCCATGACCGGGCAGCTTAGTCCCTCGACACGCTTTTTCTTGAAAATCTCGTAGGTTATTTGTACGGCAATATCTTTTGGCAGCTTCGAGAGCAGGCGGCGGCGCAGCTCTTCATCGACATAGCCCCAGTTGTAGGTGTTGAGGACGATTAGCGCCTTGTCGTTTTGCTTGCGTATGGCCTTGTGCACGCCCTTGATGTAGTCGGGATAGTCAGTGCAGGGCCACCAGCCCGGGCTGGGGCGGGTGTCCGGAATGCCGTCTACGACGCTGTCGCGCCAGCGTTTGCCGCTGGTCTGCGGATCCTTGCTGGGGAACTGCAATGATTCGCCGCAGAGCTTGATGCCGGCGGCCTTGGGATATCGGCGGAAAAGCTCACCGTAGATAGAGTCGAAGAACTCCTCGGCGTCGGCCTCATCGGGGTGCTTGTAGCTGGGCATATAGTTGTAGATAAAGACTTCGAGGCCGTATTCGGCGGCTCTTTCGATTAGCTCGTTGATATTGCAGTAGCCCCTTGTGCTCTGGTCAAAGTCTTTGACAAAGAGGTCGATCATATTGAAGCCGGCGTGAGTCATGGCGCAGAGTTGCCAGTCGGGGAAGTCATCCTGGCCACAGCCGGAGTGTCCGCGCCGCACAGTTACCAGCGGGCGGCGCTCTTGGCGACCCAGCGGCAGGAAGGGGGCCTCGCGCAGGTTCATGCAGTCTTCCAGATAGACCAGGCCGCTCCACAGTCCCTGCAAGTCAGGGCTGCTCAAGGTGATTTGCTTCTCTTGTATATCCAGGTCATAGCTACCCTTGGGGCCAGCTATGTCAGCTTTGCGAAAGAGCAGACGGGGGGCCTCAGTTTCCGCATCGGCAGCGATGCAAAGCGAAAGCCCCATGCTTTGATACAGATAGTCCTGGAGGTCCAGCATGGCTTTTTCGGCACCCGCTGCGAAGCCCGGCTCAAGGAAAAGCTTCCAGGTGGCGTCAAGCTCCAGCTCGCCAGCTGCCTTGCTCAGCTCCGGATTGCGCCGGTCTGGGCGGTGTATCTCGCGCATACGGCGCAAGAAATCATAGTTTTTTTCCTTCATGGCTTTTCCTTTTCTACTACGGAATTCGCAATTATCGTAACTCGATGGCGGCAAGGGACTTGGTGTCTCTTCGTGTCTCTTCGTGTCTCTACGTATCTCTTCGTGTCCTAAAAAACCGGGTTTCTAGTCTTATTTGGCCACTTCGACACTTCTGGTTTCGCGGATCACTGACACCTTGATCATTCCCGGGTAGCGCATTTCTTTTTCGATGCGTTCGGCCATGTCTCTGGCCAGTATGGCGGCGGCGTCCTCGTTGATTTTTTCCGGCTGCACGATGACTCTCAGTTCTCTTCCGGCCTGTATGGCGAAGCAGTTTTCGACGCCCTCGAAGGAGCTTCCGATTTTTTCCAGTTGTTCCAGGCGTTTAAGATAAAGTTCGGTGGTTTCCGAGCGCGCACCGGGTCTGCTGGCGCTGAGCGTGTCGCAGATATTGACCAGTATGGCGAGCAGGCTGTTTTTCTCCACATCCTCATGATGTGCGGCTACGGCGTTGACCACTTCTTCGTCTTCGCCGGCTCTCTTAAGCAGGTCTGCTCCGATGAGGGCGTGCGAGCCTTCCACCTCGTGGTCCACGGCTTTGCCTATGTCATGCAGCAGTCCGGCCCGTCGCGCCTTGCGCTCGTCCAGTCCCAGCTGTGCGGCGATGATGCCCATCAGGCTGGCCACCTCGATGCTGTGTTTAAGGACATTTTGCGAGTAGCTGTAGCGGTATTTCAGGCTGCCCAGCAGGGAGACGATATTAGGGCGCAGGCGGGTCACGCCCATTTTTTCGACGGCTTCCTGTCCGGCCTTCTGTATTTCGTTGTCGATCTCCTTGCTGACCTTGTTGACTATGTCTTCGATGCGGGTAGGGTGTATGCGTCCGTCGGCCACTAGGCGTTCCATCGTGATGCGCCCCACCTCTTTGCGCACCGGGTCAAAGCAGGACACCACGACGGCTTCCGGCGTGTCGTCGATAAGTATATTGCAGCCGGTCGCCGCCTCGATGCTGCGGATATTGCGCCCTTCGCGTCCGATGATGCGTCCCTTCATATCTTCGCTGGGCAGCGGTATGGTGCAGGTGGTGCGCTCGTATGCCAGGTCTCCGGCGTAGCGTTGCATGGCGCTGATCATGATCTCCTGGCTTTCTTGCAGGAGCCGCTGTTTGCCTTCCTCCTGAAAGCGTCTTATCATGCTTCC
This sequence comes from Lentisphaerota bacterium, assembly GCA_012800625.1. Taxonomy (GTDB): domain Bacteria; phylum Verrucomicrobiota; class Lentisphaeria; order Oligosphaerales; family Oligosphaeraceae; genus JAAZIY01. The sequence goes on along the minus strand of JAAZIY010000361.1, from coordinate 1,567 downwards.
TCTTTCGCTTTCCAGGGACTCTTCGAGGCGCTGCAGCAGCATGTCTCTTGCTTCTTCCTGCGACAAGTTGGCGACGCGTTCAAGTTCCTGTATATGTTGTCTGCTTTTTGCCTCAAGCTCATTTTGGCTCTGCTGCAGTTTTTCCCGTTCCTGTCTCAGCTGCAGATCGCGTTTTTCCAGCTCTTCGAGGCGCCGTTCGGCCTGTTGCATCTTCTTGTCTAGGTTGTCCTCTTTGTTTTCCAAGCGTTGTTCGGCTTTTTGCAGCTCGTTTTTACGTTGCGTGCAGGAGTTTTCAAACTCTTCTTTAGCGGAAATCACTTCCTCTTTGGCCCGAATCCTGGCCTCTTTCAGGATGACATCATTTTCCAGCTTGGTGTTTTTGCGCAGCAGGCCGGCTTCTTCCTGGGCCTGGCGCAGTATTTTCTCGGCTTCTTTCTGTGCATCCTCGATTTTTCCCGCCTGTCTCGCCTGTGCTCTATGCTGCAAGAGCATCCAGACGATAATAAAGGCCAGCAGCAGGAAGATGCCGACGATGAAAGGTGTTTCGGCCTGCGCGCAGAGGCCGGCCAGCTGTAATTGTTGTATTGACTCAGACATGTTTCGCATTTCCTTTTTTGCCGCTTGAGAGCATAGTCTTGGGCGGCTTAGGCACCAGTAGGGCAGCGTTTTTCACCAGCGCTGTTCCTGCGGGCGCGTACAATTAACAATGCGTGTTTCAGTCAATAGATAGTGCATTTTGACATCATGTCGGCAGCTGGGTATCTCCGGCAATATTTGATATTCAAGGCATACTCCCACTATGGGGGCCTTGACTTTTGCCAGCAACCGGTCATAATATCCCGCTCCCCGACCCAGCCTTGCCCCGTCTGGGCTGAAGGCGAGGCCTGGGATGAGCCAGGCCTGCGGGAAGAGTTCAGTGAACTCGATTTTGTCCAGAGCCGCCGCCGGTTCCCAAATGCCGTAGTGTCCCTCTTCGAGGTCTTGCTGCAGGTTGTTGACCGGCACCAGTTCATAGGCTTTGACCCTGCTGTTGAACCTGGGCAGTAGCAGCTGCTTGTCTTGCCGCAGCCAATGCTGAAGAAAATTCTTCAAGTCAGGCTCATGTTCAATGGCAAGAAAGGCCGCCAGACTCCGAGCCTCGCTTAACAAGCTCAGGTTTATCAAGTTCTGCAGTATGGCCTCATCCACCCGCGGTTTTTTAGTGCCCTGGGCGGCAATAGTAAGCTTCATCTGCAGGCGCAGCTCTTTCTTGCTCTTCATAAAACTGGTCAAGCACCTTGACTGTTGGCTGTCGGAAACACATCAGGCAAAACACAGTGTTTGGAACCTGCAGCCGCTTTAGGCTGTCTCAGGGGGCACAGAAGCTAGTCTTGCATTTCGGCGCCGTTTTAACCATCAGGTTTCCTGGCAGGCCTTCCCGATGCACATCTATGTAAAGAACAACTCACGCAAAAGATGTTCAATGCATTACATTAGGTTGACTTCAGGCGAATTTCAACCCATATAACAGAATATTCAAACAAAAAACGGCAAAAGAGCTGAAATCGGGGCTTGAGAGCTTGGTGTG
>JAAZIY010000360.1 GCA_012800625.1 Lentisphaerota bacterium | reverse complement strand
TGAAAAACGCATTTTTTGGCAGAAATTCTAATTTTTCTCTGCGGTTAAGTCCATTTGGTGCCCCGAAGGGGCAACCTAATACAGCCCAGGGTAAGCGAGGCTCCGTAGGAGCCGAGCGCCACCCTGGGTAAAGGCCCCCCCGATTCCGGCGCCCTGTAGGGGCGCCACTAACAGCCTTTCTGCGTTATGACCTTTTTGGACGCGCTCTAAGGTACACGAAGAGACACGAAGGCACACTAAGGGCTTATGCGGTGCCTGCCCGTTTTGGTTTGTTGGGAAAAGGGAGTTGGCGCAATACCTCTTTTAGACGAAGACGACTTGGCGTGGCTTTGTGTTTCTTGCTGTCTATTCAGAGCTTTGCGCAGCCTCTGAATAGATTGATGGCATTGTGATAAAAAACTTGTTCCTGATGCTGCTTAGGGCAGGCAGCCAATATGGCGCGTAGCTGCTCATAAAAAAAAGTGGTGAATTGCAGGCTTTTCTTGCTGTCGTAGATAGAGCTTCCCACCTCGTAGTCCTCAGCCATTAGATAAGTGTACTGGTTGTTGACTTCCACGGATTTGCCGTGCAGTAGCGCGATGGGGGCATCGCTGGCGAAGAGGATGCGTTCAGCTGGAAAATGGTCAAAACAATAACGTAATACCTCGCTGTGATTTACCATGGCGCTATCGAAATAGCAGTTGGGACAGTCCGCCAGTTCGCTGATGTTACTTTGCCGTATGTTTTGGAGAAAGTAGGCCCGCCCCACATGGGCGAAGATAAAGCGAATGCGCGGATAATCCCGGCAAAGCCGCAGCATCTGACGCTGGTTTACAGGGTCGGCAAAGCGTAAAGAACGAGGGATGTGCAGAGTAATTGCCAGGCCGGCTTGATTGAGATAGTCTAACTGAGCCGGGCTGAGCATGTCGCAAATCTCTAAGTCGGCTAGAGATTTTTGATGGTGGTCAGCGGCAAAATTCAAGTATGGCTTGACGCCTACGGCCTTATTTTTAAGCAGACGCTGCTGCAAAACCTCCACTGGATCGGCGGGAGAGAGCAGGATGCTGGCAAACTCTGTTTCTCCCTGTACTTCTGGCGCCTTGTCGCGGTCGGCAAGATTATGCGGCATGGGGAAAGCGAGCAGGCCTACTTCCTGCTCCGGTAGTATCTCCTGCATGCAGCGCCGCCAAAATTCCAAGCTGAACTGATGCTCAAAATAGCTGGAAGTCTCCCTGGGAGCAAAGCTGAAGCCGGGAGGAAATGCGTCTAGTTGCCAGATATGAACGTGGGCGTCAAAGATGCGCTTGGGGAGCTGGGGAGCCAGCTCCTCATGGTAAATCTGCATGTCCGCAGCAGTGTTGACAATCATAAAAACCTCATTGGTCTATCTGGCTTAAAGTGTTTATCTGTGTGTCTTTGCCCCGTCCAAAAAAGGCCTAGCCGGCTTCCGTCCCACGTATGTAGTACAGCCTTTAGGCTGCTCCCCGTTCCCGTTCCCGTTCCTTTTTTGGCTGCGGACTTTATTGCACCGCTGTGCCCATTGTTGTCAGACGGTTTTTGCGGCGGCCAGCATTGCGGCTCCCAGAGCGCCGGCGTAGCTTTGATAGGGCGAGGTCTGTATAGGCAATTGCAGAGTTTTTTGCAGGATAATGGGCCAGGCTTTTCCTTCGGCGGGACCCCCGCACATCACGATGCGTCTGGGACGCCGCGCGCCTAGCTT
>JAAZIY010000359.1 GCA_012800625.1 Lentisphaerota bacterium | reverse complement strand
CCGGCGCCCTGTAAGGGCGCCACTAAAATTCACCATACACTGTTAGCCCATTGAAGGAGTATCGTTTTCGATCATGAAAAAAAACCGCTTCGTCTTCTCGATTATGCTTTTCACTTTTGTCGCCGCCCTGACACTATCGGCTCAGCCCAGGCAGCAGACCACGGTCACCAAGCACGTCAGCGACAATCCCAGTCTGGCCATCCAGCGCTTTGAAGGCTCGGAGAGCGGCAAGGAACAGCTTTTGCGCGTTTTGCAGAAGTGCGGCTGGTTCAGGCTACTGCCTGAAGCGCAGGCCAACAAGGCGCAGATCAAGCTGCAAGTGCAATACAATGAACCTGGCAACAACTACGAGCTGCAAGTCAGCCCTGCCGGTCAGGAGGATTTTCGCTGCAGCGCCAGGCATGAAAACCTGAACCAGGCCAGCTTTTTGGCGGTTGACATGATACTGGGCAAGCTCTTTAATGTGCCGGCCTATTGCAGCCGCCCCATAGCCTTTGTTATGACTGGCCAAAACAATATGAAGGAGATCTATAGCTGTTACCTGGACGGCAGCGGCCAAAACAGGATCACCAACAATGCCGCCATTAGTACCGAGCCAGGCTGGGGACACCGCAACGCCCTGGTCTATACCCTGGCCAGAAACAATGCCCTTAGCATAGTGCTCGTCGATATGCAAAACCGGCGACAACGCCTTATCTCAAGCACACAGGGGCTGAACTCCAGCGCCAGCCTCTCGCCGGATGGACGACGCGTGGCACTGGCATTGAGCCAGGACGGCAGAGTGGATCTCTATCTGAAAGACCTGGCCAAAAATCAAAGCCTGCGCCTGACCAACGATATATATGTCGAGTCCTCACCCTGCTGGTCTCCAGACGCAGAGACGCTCTGCTACGTCTCCGACCGCATTGGCAAACCACAGCTCTATCTGCTCTCCATACGCGGCGGCCAGGCCAGACGCCTGCAGCTGGGAGGCAATGAATGCGTCTCGCCAAGCTGGTCGCCAGTGAGCAATAAGCTGGCCTATGCCGGCAAAAGCAATTCCGGGCAATATGTCATCTCCGTGCTCGATATGAAAGACAAAAACCCCATGCCCCAGACCATCACCGTGGCAGCAGGCGACTGGGAAGCACCCTCCTGGGCGCCGGACGGCAGACACCTGGTCTGCGTGCGCAAAAGCGGCAACTCCAGAGACCTATACCTGGTGGACAGCTGGCTGAAGGTCTTCAGCCCTATCTCCAAAGGCGCAAAACTGGCGCTGCCAGCCTGGGCACCGGCATACTAAATAGGTAAAGCTTTAGCCGGTTTTTTTGCCCGGCTGGTTTACATTTGCTTATTTGGCATTACATTACTGCTTCATCTTTTCAGTTTTACTTGAGCTGTACTCGAATCAACCCAAGCTGTGGAGAATAACCTGTGAAAAATTGTGCTCCCGAGAAAATCCGCAATTTCGTTTTGGCCGGCCATGCCGGCTCAGGAAAGACCAGTCTGGCTGACCTCATGCTTTTCAAGTCAGGCGCCGTAAACCGGCGTGGCAGCGTTGACAATGGCAGCAGCGTCTCCGATTTCAGACCGGACGAACAGGAGCGCAAAAGCAGCATTTACAGCGCCGCACTCAACTGCCCCTGGCAGGACGGACATTTTTTCTTCATGGACGCCCCGGGCAACTCCGACTTCTGCGGCGAGGCCATGGGGGCGATCAATATCTCCGACATGATGCTGCTAGTGGTCGATGCCATGCTGGGCATAGGCCCTGGGACTATACGCGCCTGGCGCCAGGCGCGCGAGCGTAATATGCCGCGCATGATCTTTATCAATGGCTGCGACCGCGACCAGGCCGATTTTGATGCCCTGCTTGATGAGCTGCGCCACAACTACGGCGCCACATTATGTATACCATACAACCTGCCCATAGGCAGCAAAAGCGCCCTGAGCGGCGTCGCCGGCGTTATGGACGCGGTGCCCGGCGACTACGCCGCCCAGGCCGAAGAGTTCAAAGCCATGCTTAGCGACAGCATCGCCGAGTCCGATGAAGAACTCATGGAAAAATATTTCGAGGAGGGCGAGCTTAGCGACGAGGACTTCAAGGCCGGCTTCCGCAAAGCCGTGCTGAATGGCTCACTGGTGCCGATATTTGTGGGCAGCGCCGACAAAGACCTGGGTGTGAGCGAGCTTATGGATGCCATATTGGCCTTCGGACCCAGCCCCCTGGACGAAGTGCAGCTCAGACTGGATGAAGGCGAGCTGGACCGCAAAAGCGGCGACGCGCAGGGTTTCGTCTTTAAGTCGGTCAACGACCCCTTCATGGGACAGATGAACTTTATCCGCGTGCTCTGCGGCACTTTCAAGTCCGACAGCGAACTGCTTAATTCCACCCGCGGCGGCAAAGAGCGTGTCGGCAATCTGCTGCAGATGCAGGGCAAAGAGCAAAGCACGGTGGAAAGTGCCGGCCCAGGCGAGATCGTCGCGGTGGCCAAGGTCAGAAATACCATGCTTAACGATGTGCTGGG
>JAAZIY010000358.1 GCA_012800625.1 Lentisphaerota bacterium | reverse complement strand
TCCGAAGCGTTTCAGCTCCTGTATGATACGCTTGTCCCCCTGCTTCGAGTCGCTTTGCAGCCCGCTGCAGCTCAGCGGGCCATTTAGCGCGCCGGCCACCAGGAAGAAGGCGGCGTTCGACCAGTCCCCCTCGACCTGCAGCAGGCCGGGGCTGATATATTTCTGACGGCCAGGGACCTGGTATCCCTCTTTAGTTTCAGCGCAGTGTATGCCGAACTGTCGCAGCAGCTCCAGGCTTAAGTCTACGTAACCGGAGGATTGCAGGCGGCTGGAAAGCAGGATCCGGCTGTCTTCGTCCAACAAAGGCAAGGCGAAGAGCAATCCGGTGATAAACTGCGAGCTGATATTGCCAGGCAGAGAATACAGTCCGGCGCTAAGTCGCCCGGAGAGTTCGAAGGGTGGACGCGGCGCCGAGAAGCTGCAGCCATGTGCGGCCAGCTCCTCCAGAAATGGGGATAGGGGGCGCTGCGGGAGGCGCCCATGTGCGCGGAAGCGTGCCCGGGCAGCCAGGCTGCCAGCCAAGGGCAGCATGAATCTGAGCGTAGATCCACTTTCGCCGCAGTCCAGCTCATGCAGTTTAGTCGTATCAATGCGGGTTATGGGCTTGACTTGCAGGCGCTGTTGCTGCCGGCAAAACTGTGCTCCGAGGCTTTGCAGACATTGGCGTGTGGCAAGAATGTCTTCGGACTCGATGGGCAGCAATATATCGCTGGGGTTTTCAGCCAAGGCAGCGGCAATCAGGATGCGATGCGCGCTTGACTTGGCCGGGGGCGCGGCAAGCCTGCCGCCTAGTCGATGCGGTATTATGGTTATAAGCATACTCGCCTCCGTAAAAAAGGGGGAGGACAGAAAGTCACTCGAAAAGCTGAGAAAGCTGGCTGACCGGGACTTTTTTTAGTCTGCATCGGCCGATTTTTTCAGGGATCACTAAGTTGATCTGGTCGCCCTGTCTTTTTTTATCTCTCAGCATACTATCACAGAGCATTTTATAGCTATAAGGGCACTGAGTGCGCAGTTTGAACTGCTGTAATGCCTTGCGGATTGGGGCGCTACAATCAATTTCAGACCAGCCCTGGCGCCAGGCCAGCTCAGCCATAAGGCTCATGCCCATAGCCACCGCCTGGCCATGCCGAATGCTGAAAGCGCTGCACTTTTCAATGGCATGGCCTATGGTATGGCCGAAATTGAGCAGCTGGCGCGGGCCGCGGTCGAATTCATCTTCGCAGACCAGGCGGCTCTTGATTTCGATGCAGCGCGTGATAATCGTATCCAGAGGCTGCTGCGGACACCAGGCCAGCAAAGCCTCAAACAGCTGGGCATCGGAAATAACAGCGTATTTGATGGCCTCGGCCATGCCCTCTTGTAGAATCTCCTCCGGCAGCGTACTTAGCAGTTCCGGGTCGCAGTAGACTGCCTCGGGCTGCCAGAAGGCGCCGGCCAGGTTTTTGCCGGCAGCCAGGTCCACGCCGGTTTTGCCTCCCACCGAGGAGTCTATCATGGCCAAGAGGCTGCTGGGTATCTGCACATATTTAATGCCGCGCAGGTAGACGGCGGCACAAAATCCGGCCATGTCGCCGACAACCCCGCCGCCGAAGGCCAAGACCAGGTCGGAGCGGGTCAACTCCTTGGAGGCTAAAAACTCAAGAATTTCACTTACAGTGTGTAGGTTCTTGCTGGCCTCGCCCGGTGCAAAACAGTATGCCAAGCCGGTCAGGCCGGCTTCATGCAGAGAGCTTTGCAGGGCGGCGCCATGCAGAGACCAGACCTGCTCGTCGCTGATGACGGCAATCTTGCCGGGCTGGCCCTGCAGACCGCCAAGCAACTCGCCAACCCGACGCAAAATACCCTTCTCGATGCGCACCTCGTAGGGCAGGCGGGTCTGTACCTTGACTATGCTCATAATTTCCAGTTTTATCAGGCTTCATTGCCTTAGTGGCGCCCCTACAGGGCGCCGGATTCGGGGGGGCCTTTACCCAGGGTGGCGCTCGGCCTGCGGCCTCGCTTACCCTGGGCTGCATTAGGTTGCCCCTTCGGGGCACCAAATGGACAAATTCTTAAGAAAAATTGAAGTTTCAGCCAAAAAATTGCGTTTTTATGCAATTTTATCGAGTTTTCTGCTTTATCCAGCTCCCTTTTCCCAACAAACCAAAACGGGCAGGCGCCGCATAAGCCCTTAGTGTGCCAACGTGCCCCTTCGTGTCCCTTCGTGTCTCTTCGTGTCTCTTAGTGTCTCTTCGTGTCCTCTCCCTTCTTTTCGATTTCCTCGAAACGCGCCACATCGCTGGCAGAGAGATGCCCGACTACGCGTCCGTCATCGCTATGGTCTACCTCTTTAAGCTCTAAGGTTTTGAACATCTTCATCAAGTCCAAAGTCCCACCGATTGAGAACCAGACCGTGGTGATACAGGCCACAATGAGGGGGATAAGGATGCTCTTGATGTAGAAATAATGTCCCCACCAGCTTTCCGGCCAGGGCTGGAAGAAGTTCCAGAAGATAACCGCGAAGAAGCAGATCACAAAGCCGTAGCCAAAGCTCCAAAGGAACACTGACCAGGCCAGTATTTTGTCGCCGCGCGTATAGTTTTCATCGTAGCCCAGCACCTTGGTAAGCAGGAAATTCTTCCAGGTGAACGGGGTCTTGGCCTTTTCAGCCTTCAGGCCATTGACGCTGTACTTGCCGCGATGCAGCATACGGTCCATATTGAAAGGCTCTTTGCAGGTGAGCAAGGAAACACCGAAATATAGAATCAGAGTGGTAATGTGCGCGATAAAGAGCATCTCGACCGAGTTGATGGGAAACTTGTTGGGGTTCATCTCCCAGATGATATAGGGGTTGAAGGGGCGCGAAATACCCTGTAAAAAACTGTCCAAGGCCGGCACCCAGCCACCGCTTTCAAGGAAGGGATAGACATGAGCCACCCAGGTTTTTTGCAGAATAATGCCGCTGCAGGCAATCAGTGCGCCGATAATCAGGGAGCAGTAGGCGCCCGCCGTAGTGCCGCGCTTCCAATACAGCCCCAATGTGATGATCACCCCGGCACCAGACCAGATGGCGCCGGTAATTGAGAAGAACATCAGAATAAAGTCGATCTGGGCAAAATAGTAGCTGAAAAGCAGCGCAAAAATGCAGACTCCGGTAATGGACCAGCGTAGGGCGCGTATCTGCTCATGCGGCGAAAAGGCTTTTTTACGCAATGGCACAAAGAAGTCCTGTACCAGGATGGTGCCCCAGCTATGCATATAAGTGGTGTCGGTGCTGATCATCAAGAAGATCATCAGAGCGGCAAAAATACCAGTCAACCCCATGGGCAGGATATTGCGCAGCGATATGGAGACCAGCATCTGGTTGTAGATGGTGCCGAAGGTCTGAGCTGCCTTCTTGCCGCCGGGCAAAGCCTCCATCTCGGCACTGGCCAGGACCGGATAGGGGTCCACGGTCTCTTCCTTGAAATGCTCGGTGGTGGTGAATTTGCTGCTGAACTCGCTGCGTGCCGGAATCTGGGAGAATTTCTCTTTCAGGCCGGCCCGAAACTCGGCGTTTTCTTCGCCGGGCAGTACATCATCGAGGGTCTTGGCGGCCAACTCGACACGGGTCTGTCGCGCCTGCTGACTGAATCTTTCGGAGTTGAGATAGGCTATGGAGGTCACCGCCAGCAGGATAAAGATCATGGTGCCGAAGCCGCCGCGCCAGGAGCCTAGCAGGCCTCCCATCTTGGCCTCGTGCGCGTTCAGCGCCGCCCCGTTATAGCCGCTGGTGCCGCCCCAGGACATGCGTCCGACAAACATGCCGATGATGCCGGCAAAGACATAGAACAGGTTGAAGTCACGCAGCTTTTGCACATCATAGGGGTTGAGGAAGCTTTCGCCCGGCGGCCTGGCTGACAGCGCCGGCAGCATATCCCCGTTCCAGGAGAATTTCCAGATTATATAGAGTACAATAAGGGCGTACATGGGATAGCTTAGCAGGCCCTGTACGCAGTCCGTAGTCATGATGGTGACCTGGCCGCCGAGCAGCGCGATAATCAGCGCCACACCCAGGAAGGCGATCATGGTAAGCATAAAAGTAGGCAGAGAGAAGCCCAAGAAGTTGACTCTGATGGGCAAATCAAGAAAATAGATAAGGAAACGTGCGCCCACTGCCGGGAAAATAGCGTAGTTGACAATGCCGGAGAGTGATTGGATGACCGCGGCAGTGGTTCGCAGCGAACGGCTGTAGCGCATCTCGAAAAACTGTCCCATGGTCATCGCCCGGGTCTCGCGAAAACGGTATATGCAGAACCCGGTCAGCCCCATGATAAGCGAGATTGGCGCAGTCAGGCTGGACCAGAAGGAGACTGCAAAGCCGCACTGGTAGTACATCTCCATAATGGCGATGGCGCTAATTAGCCCCATGCCAGCCTCGCCGGAGGCCACGCTGATGACATAGCGCCCGCCTACCCTGCCGGCAGTCAGAAAGTCAGCCACTCCCTTAACATATCTTTGCGATTTCATGGCGATCCACACCACCAGGGCCAGGGGAACCCAGACCAGAATCCAGTCTAACCAACTCATTGTCTCTCCTTCAACTGTTGAATATCAGGCAAAATCGCCAAGTTAAAATCATTAGGCATTCGAAAATAACGCATGACAAACAGAATTAATTGCAAAAACAGGGACGGATCCCGGCTTGCAGCAGAAAAAGCCAGGAAGTTCATCTCGGAAACCATGACTATAATGGCTGAATGGCAAAGAATCAATTAAATCATGAATTTTTCTTGTTTTTGAGACTTTTAGGACTTTGGGGACTTTGGTGTGGCTTAGTGTGGCTTAGTGTGGCTTAGTGGCCAATTATCTTTTTGCCTCAGAGCAACCTAAAACTGAAGGCTGATATTAAGGCACTAAAGCTCGCATTCCATTGGGATTTTGCCAAAAAGCTTTTACATTATACACAGTATCCATTTGCGGCCCCTTAACTGTTTTAGAGACCTAAGATGCACAGCAACTATTTTTCCGACAACCCCGACTTGCTTTTTCACTTGCAGAACCCGGTTTTGGAGGAGCTTAGCACACTGCGCGAGGACGACTTTCGCCAGGCCGAGCGCTTCCCCCAGGCCCCCACCGACTTTGCCGCCGCCCTGGCGCTATATGTAGACAAGCTCAGCCTGCTAGGCCGGCTTTGCGCCGAGGAGATCGCGCCCCGAGCCAGCGCCGTGGACCGCGAGGGCGCGCATTTTGAGCAGGGCAAGGTAAGCTATGCCAAGGACAGCAAGGAAAACCTGCGCCTCCTCACCGAGGCCGGCCTGATGGGGGTCACCCTGCCTAGAGAGTATGGCGGACTGAATTTTCCCTGCACGGTCTATACCATGATGACCGAAATGGTCTCCAGAGCCGACGCCAGCCTGCAGAACCTGTTCGGCCTGCAAGACATCGCCAAAACCATACTGCTCTTTGGCGACGAGCAGATGCGGCAAAAATACCTGCCCCGCTTTGCCAGCGGCGAGGCCGACGGTGCCATGGCCCTCACTGAGCCGGAGGCCGGCAGCGATCTGCAGTCGGTGCAGACCAGCGCTGCACCAGCCCCCGATTCCGGCCTCTGGCTGCTGAATGGACACAAGCATTTCATCACCAATGGCTGCGCCCGCATCATCCTAGTGCTGGCACGCTCGGAACCCGGCTCGGTGGACGGACGGGGGCTGTCGCTCTTCCTGCTCGAAAACGGGCCGGGAGTAGAGATCAAAAGCATCGAGGACAAGCTGGGCCTGCATGGCTCGCCCACCTGCGAACTGCTCTTCCATGACGCGCCGGCACAGCTAATCGGACAGCGCCGGCGAGGCCTCACGCGCTACGTCATGTCGCTTATGAACGGCGCGCGCCTGGCCATCGCCGCACAAGCCCAGGGCATAGCCGAGGCGGCATACCGCCTAGCCCTGGAATATTGCGGCAAACGAGAACAGTTCGGCAAAACCCTGCGCCAACTGGCACCGGTAAGTGAAATGCTGCTACGCATGAAAGTCAATATCATGGCCGGACGCAGCCTGCTGTATGAAACCAGCAGATACGTGGACCTGCGAGACAGCTATGAATACATGAACAGCCAAAACCCGGAGGCCAGCGCCGAAAACCGCCAAAAGGAAAAGCAGCTGGCCCGCATCGCGGCCTTGCTTACCCCCTTGAGCAAGGCGTTCAACGCGGAAATGTGCAACCAGGTCTGCTATGACAGCATGCAATGCCACGGCGGCAAAGGATATATGCGCGAGCAAAAACCCGAACAGCTCTACAGAGACGCCAGAATCACCAATATCTATGAGGGGACCACACAGATGCAAGTGGTCGCAGCCATAGGTGGAATCATGCAGCGCACCCTGGAACCAATGCTGGACGAAATGGCCGCGCTCACCTATAGCGGCAGGCTCGCCGACATGGCCAGCGAAATCGCCAAGGCAAGGAAAGTCTTCAACCAGGCCCGCAGCCATGTCGAGGCAAAGGCGGACGGGTACTTCTTCGACCTCATGGCCAGAAGGCTGGTAGCCATGCAAACCAGCATACTCATCGCATACATCATGCTGAGAGACGCCAGAAACCAACCAGACAGACAAGCCCTATGCCAATGCTTTGTAGACACGCAGCTGCCCGAAATCAATAAACATAGCCAGATCATTCATGCCGCAGAGAAAATTGATGCCGCGGAAAAGGAAAAAGTACTCGAGCTGTAAAGCAAAACCGCGATTTTTTTGAACACTAAGACACACGAAGGCAGCCTAATTTTTGTGTCGCCCGCTGCTCGGCGCAAGCGCCATTATCCATCGT
>JAAZIY010000357.1 GCA_012800625.1 Lentisphaerota bacterium | reverse complement strand
TGGTTTTTTCCTTGATTCTTCTTTAAAAACTGTTAAGTTAGCGCCAATAGGCTGGAAGCCGGCGCTCCGACCAGCCCCCCTTCGTGTGTCTTCGTGCCCTCCCCCTTCGTGTGACTTCGTGGCCTCCCTCCCCCCTTAACCACCGTTTATCATGTCTTTTCGTGAGCTAACTTTATCTCAGGCTGCCAAGTTATTAGGCTGCAGTCCCCGTTTTTTACGCCAGCAGGCCACCCAGCATGGTTTGCCTCACCGTTTACAGGGCGAGCAATTATTTTTCGAGCAGGAGTCCCTGCTCAACTGGAGTTCGGTGCATTTACTTGAGGCCCGCCAGGAGCACAAGGAGGAGCAGATACTGCGCGACGATTCCCAGTCGGTATGCCTGTTACCCAGTTGTTACTGCCGTTTGGCCTGCGTCAGCAGCAGCCTTCCTGGACGCAGCAAGAGCGCCATCTTAAAGAGTCTCAGCGAGCTATCTGCGCAAAGCAGCCTGCTTTACGATCCCGCCGAGTTTCTCGCTTCATTACGGCGCCGCGAGTCCCAGGCCTCGACCGCGCTGCCTGGCGGTGTAGCCTTTGTGCACCCATGCAGCCGCGACGAGTACCTCTTCGAGGACTCCTTTATCTGCCTGGCTCGCTCCGCTCAGCCGGTTTTTTTCGGCGAGGCTCACGGCAAGAGCAGCGATATCTTCTTTGTCATCGCCTGCCGCGACGAAATCCACCTGCCCATACTAGGCTGCCTTGGGCGCCTGGTGAGCGCCGGCGATCTGCTCGAACAGCTTAGGGCGGCAGAAAGCCCGGAGCAGATGCTGCAGGCCCTAAAAAACGCCGAAAACGGGCCGGTATGCAAAAACTGCCGCAAGAAGCACTAGCGGCAATTTAACCCACGCAGTTACAGCAATAGAAAGGCATCCCATGCGGATCAATCACGATATCCACATCCACACATTTTTATCGAATTGCAGCAGCGATCCCGAGCAGGTTCCGGCTAATATGATCAAGCAGGCTGCCGCTTTGGGCTTGAAAAAGCTGGGCTTCGCCGACCATCTCTGGTGCAAGTCCCTGCCCGGGGCCTCGAATTGGTATCGTCCGCAGGATGAAGAACACGTACTGCAAATCAAGGAGCAGCTGCCCGATGACCTTATGGGTATTGAAGTCCTGATTGGCTGCGAAAGCGAATACACCGGAGAGTACTGCGGCATAGACGCCAAACACGCCGAGCTTTTCGACTTCGTGCTCATCCCCGGCGGACACTTCCACATGGTCGATTTTGTCCGCCCAAAAGAACTGCAAAGCCCCGAGGAGCTAAGCAACCTGCTTTTGGAGCGCAATATCGCCAGCCTGGACTTCGATTTTATCGACGGCCTGGCGCACCCCTTCTACATACTGGGACAAACCGCGGTCATGGACCAAATCTGCGCGCTGCTGCGCAAGTCCGACAAATTGAAGATATTTCTGGACAAGGCAGCCGAGAAGCAGCTCAGCCTGGAGATCAACCGCGGTTATTTCCCGCAGCTCTACGGCAGGGAAGACGCGGGCTTTCACGACGAGTCGCTGCTCGAGCTACTCTCTTTGGCCAAGGCCGCCGGCTGTCTCTTCCATTTTTCCTCCGACGCGCACAATTTGCCAGACCTGGGCAGCACGCTCAAGATGCAGGCTTATGCCGAGCAGCTTTGCATCCGCGAAGAAGACATATACCCCCTATTTAGAGCCTAAGCAAAAAGCCCTTAGTGTGACTTTGTGTGTCTTTGTGTATCTTAGATCGCGTCCAAAAAGGTCATAACGGCGAAAAGCCGTTAGTGGCGCCCCTACAGGGCGCCGG
>JAAZIY010000356.1 GCA_012800625.1 Lentisphaerota bacterium | reverse complement strand
GGGCTGTATTAGGTTGCCCCTTCGGGGCACCAAGTGGACTGAATTTCAGAGAAGAATTAGAATTTCTTCCAAAAACTGCGTTTTTCAGGAAAATTTTGCTTTTGTGGGTAACCTACCAGAGCTGGCAAAATCAAAATCATCTGATGAATCTTGCCGCAGAAACGAGCCGTTTTGTTCTTTAGCAAAATTTGCTATAAAACAGAGTATCTCCTTGCGCCGTAGGCGCATAACCATGCTTAACCCCAGGCTTTAGCCTGGGGTGCAGGCAGCCACCAAAACCGGCGCCTCGTAGAGGCGCTACACTGCCACACCTTTTTTGGACGCGGTCTAGCTTACACAAATCATGTCGGAACAAGAATATTGCGCCCTTTATGCGCGTATGCTGCAGCCCAGCCTGGTCGATTACCCCGGCAAGATGTCGGCGCTTTTCTTCACCCGCGGCTGTAATTTCCGCTGCGGCTACTGTCACAACCAGAGCCTGCTCGAGCCTGGACAAAGGAACTATACCTGGCAGGAGCTGGAGGGCTTCTGCCGGGAATATCAGAAGCAGTGGGTCGAGGCGCTGACCATCACCGGCGGCGAACCCTGCCTGCAGCCAAAGCTGCCCGAAACCCTGAAATTCCTGCGCAAACAGGGCTTTATGATTAAGCTGGACAGCAATGGCTCCAGACCCGAAGCACTGAAACTGGCTCTGCCTTTGCTGGACTATGTCGCCATGGACATCAAATGCAGCCTGCCAAAATATAAACAGCTCTGCTCCTGGAGCGGAGACGAGCAGCAGATACTGGCCTCCATCAAGCTGATTATGCAGGAGGCCAAAGACTATGAATTCAGAACCACGCTGATCGAAGGGCTGCATGATGACGAGGAGATCATCGCCTGCGCCAAACTCGTGCAGGGCGCTAAAAAACTGGTCTTCCAGCCCTTCCTGCCGCATCCGGACCTGCCGGACCCAAAGTTCAGAACCCTGGAACGCACCAGAGCCAGCTTCCTGCAACACGCCGCCAAGCTGGCCTCAAAATGGGTGCGGCAGGCAAGCGTGCGAGGCGAGTAGCAAGCAAAAAAACACAGCCAGGCAAAGCTCTAAACCCCGCTTTGAAAAAGCAGCCTGGCAAAAATTAGACTTATGGCCGGGCTGCCCGCTACTGACATCGCATCCGCCATAATGCCGAAAAAGCTGTTTTCGACTTGCTAATTTGGCTGGAGGTCTTAAGTTTTATTGTGTACGTCTTTAAGTTTGATTTTGTTTGAAAGGATATGTCTAATGTCTAGCGCTCTTTGTTTCAAGCGCATATTATTAAAATTAAGCGGCGAGGCCCTGCAGGGCGAGCAGGGCAGTTTGGACCCCGCCGCCATTCTGCACTGTGCCAGCCTGGTCAAAGAGGCTCACGACTGCGGCTGTCAGCTGGCTCTGATTGTCGGCGCCGGCAATATATACCGCGGCCTGGCCGGTTCAAAACTGGGCATGCAGCGCAATTGCGCCGACTATATCGGCATGCTGGGCACCTGCATGAACGCATTGGCACTGCGCCAGGGACTCGAAGCGGTAGGCCTGAACTGCGAACTGCAGTCGTCCCTGCCGATTCCAGGACTGCTGCCAGCCTTCGATTATCGCCAGGCAGACAAGCTGCTGCAAGAAGGAACAGTGGTGCTCTTCGCCGCCGGCACCGGACACCCATTTTTCACCACCGACACCACCGCGGCACTGCGAGCCAGTGAAATCGGGGCCGACGCGGTCTTCAAAGCCACCAAGGTGAATGGCGTCTACAGTGCAGACCCGGTTAAAAACCCCGAGGCGGTGAGATACGAAAAAATCAGCTTCGCAGAGGCCCTGGCCAAACGCCTGAAGATCATGGACTCCACCGCATTTTCACTTTGTCAGGACAACGAGCTGCCCATCGTGGTCTTCAAGTTCGGCCAGCCCGGGCTGCTCAGCGCCATACTAGGCGGCGACTTTAGCAATGCCAGCATAGTAGGCCCGCAACCCTAAACCACAATTCAAAAGGAGTAACAATGTCGGAAGTCAAGCAAATAATGGATCAAGCCGAGGCTGCCATGCGCCGCGCGGTTGACATGATGCAAAAAAGCTTTGCGGCAGTGCGCAGCGGCAAAGCCTCCCCTGCCCTGGTCGAAGGGCTTTTGGTGGAATACTATGGCACGCAGACCCGCCTGAAAGACATCGCCAGCATCACGGCGCCGGAACCCAGGCTGCTAGTCATACAGCCCTGGGACCAAAACGCCATGAAAAGCATAGAAAAAGCCATACAGGCCTCCGACCTGGGCATTAGCCCGGTGAGCGACGGCAGAGTGGTGCGCCTGCCTATCCCGGAACTGAGCGAGGAACGCCGCAAAGACATGAGCCGCCTGGTGCGCAAACGCGCCGAAGAAGCACGCATAGAAGTGCGAAATGCCAGAAGAGATGCGAATGAGGCACTGAAAAAAGCCGAGAAAAAATCCGTTGTCACCGAAGACGAGCTAAAAACCGAAACCGACAACGTGCAAAAACTCACCGACAAAATGATCGAGGAGCTTAACAAGCTGCTCGAAGACAAAGAAGCCGAACTGATGGCGGTGTGATTGCTGTGCCTTAGTGTGCCTTAGTGTGACTTCGTGTCCTCCCCCTTAGTGTGACTTCGTGTCCAAAAAACCTGTCTCCGCCTGCGTTCCTCTCATGTCCTCCGCCAGTACGAACATAGCCAGCCTGCTCGATGAGCAGGCTCTGCAGCAGCCCCGCCAAGGCGCCGTATATTTCCCGCAGGGTCGGGACCCCCAGGGCAGAGTGGCATATACGCATCTGACTTTCGCCCAGCTCAAAGAGCAAAGCGACTACTACGCCTGGGCTTTGCAGGGGCAGGGTCTGCGCCCGGGCATGAAGACCCTGCTCATGATACGCCCTTCCCTCGAGTTCTACAGCCTGCTCTTCGCGGTCTTCAAGGTAGGAGCGGTGCCTATACTCATAGACCCCGGCATGGGCTGGCAAAGCTTCCTTGAGGCGGTGCGCAGCATGCAGCCGGAGGCCTTCCTGGGGCTGCCCGCCGCCCAGCTGCTGCGCGTCTTTCGCCGCCGCTATTTCAAGTCGGTGAAAATCAACATCACCCTGGGCAGCTGGCGTCTCTGGTCCGGAAAAACCCTCTCGGAGCTGCGCGGCAAGCCAGGCCCTTTTCCGCTTTGCCAGCCTGAGCCTGCCGCGTTGGCAGCCGTGCTGTTCACCTCCGGCAGCACCGGCCCGGCCAAAGGGGTTTGCTATACGCAGGATATTTTTCAGACCCAGGTGCGCCTGCTCAGGCGCGAGTACGCCATCAAACCCGGCGAGATGGACCTGGCCTGCTTCCCGCTTTTCTCGCTCTTCAGCCTGGCTCTGGGAGCCGCCGTGGTCATTCCGGACATGAACCCGAGCAAACCCGCCCAGGTGAATCCGCAGCGCATCCTGGAGGCGCTGCACAACCTGCCGGTGACTTATTCCTTCGGCTCGCCGGCTCTCTGGCGCCAAGTGGCAAAATACGCCGGCGAAAAAAACCTGAAGCTGCCCGGTCTGCGCCGCATCATCATGGCCGGCGCGCCAGTGCCCGCTGAACTGCACGAAAGCCTCTTCAGCATACTGCCAAAAGGGGCGGAGACCTATACACCCTACGGCGCCACCGAGGCCCTGCCCATCGCAAATTTCAGCGGCAGCGAAATGCTGGCGGAAACCAAGGCGGCAAGCCTGGCAGGCAAGGGCATATGCGTGGGCAAACCCATCCCGGAAATCGAGGCGCGCATCATCGCCATCAGCGACGAGCCTATAGCCAGCATGCAGGAAGCAAAAATACTGCCGCCGGGACAGACCGGCGAGCTATGCGTCAGCGGAGCCTGCGTCACTGCCGAATACTATCAGCAAGCCGAAGCCAACCGGCTGGCCAAAATACGCGAGGGCGACAAGCTCTGGCATAGAATCGGAGACCTGGGCTACTTTGACGACAAACACAGGTTCTGGTTCTGCGGACGCAAGTCGCACCGGGTGGAATATCTGGACCGCCAGGGCCAGCCGCGAACCCTGTTCAGCATACCCTGCGAGGCCATAGTCAATCAAATCGAGGGCGTAAGGCGCAGCGCCCTGGTGGGCATAGGCGCAAAACCGCGGCAATGCCCGGCAATCGTGATAGAGGCGGCGGAAAATGCCCGGCTCTACCAAGAACAAATATTGCGCGAAATGGCCAAAAACCCGCTGACCGCCGATATCCAAAAGCTCTTCTTCCATCCCTCTCTGCCGGTGGACCTGCGCCACAACGCCAAGATCAACCGCGAAGCGCTGGCAGTCTGGGCCGGCAAACAAAAAGCGTAGCCGTTTGTGGCGCCCCTACAGGGCGCCGGATTCGGGGGGGGCCTTTACCCAGGGTGGCGCTCGG
>JAAZIY010000355.1 GCA_012800625.1 Lentisphaerota bacterium | reverse complement strand
TTTTGTCTTTAGCACAATTTACTACAAAGCATCGTATCTACTTGCGCCGTAGGCGCATAACCATGCTTAACCCCAGGCTTTAGCCTGGGGTACAGACAGCCATCAAAACCGGCGCCTCGTAGAGGCGCTACTATGCCCCTCTTTTTTGGACGGGGTTGATGTACAAGAAAAACCCGGATAAACCGTATAGCAAGAAAGCGAATCTGCTCAGCAAAGTTTAATAATTTATTTTTTCACAATTCCTAAGTCACACAAAGACAAAAAAAGACCGCCGACTATATGTACGGCGGTCTGTAGCTGAATTTGAATGCCTTGAGAATTAGCGGGCGTAGAACTCAATGACCTTCATAATGTCAACCGGTATGCTGATTTCTTCCGGCAGCGGTTCACGAGTGAGAGTGACCTTGCCGGCTTCCTGATCCTTCTCGAAGTAGTCAGGCACCAGGGCGTCATTGCCTTTGGCGATCTC
The DNA here is from genome assembly GCA_012800625.1 of Lentisphaerota bacterium. Lineage (GTDB taxonomy): Bacteria > Verrucomicrobiota > Lentisphaeria > Oligosphaerales > Oligosphaeraceae > JAAZIY01. Next base: position 3,611 of record JAAZIY010000355.1, on the reverse strand, counting down.
GAAGATAACCGGTGAACGCTGGGCGTTGATCGAGATAACCTGGCCGGGGTTGAGCTTGTAGCTGGCACGGTCAACGATCTTGCCGTCAACATAAGCATGCCGATGCGAAACCAGCTGTTTGGCCGCCCAGATAGTCTTGGCAAGACCACTGCGGTAAACCGCGCTGGCCAAACGCAGCTCAAGGCTGCGGATAAGCTTGTCGCCAGTGATGCCTTCACCGATCTTGGCATTCTGATAGGCAAAGCGAAGCTGACGCTCGCTAAGATCATAGAAGGCCTTGAGCTTCTGTTTCTCCAACAGCAGGTCACCGTAGGTGGAAAGCTTGCTGCGCCGCCTGGTGGGACCATGCTGGCCAGCCGGATAAGCCCTGGGCGTCGAGGTCTCCTCGCGACCGTCAATCTTTTTCACAGTGCGGCTATTGGTGGGACAATTCGGCATGCCCCAAATACATTCGCCGATGCGGCGGCAAAGCGTGTGTTTGGCTTTACCCGACTTCTTGCTTCCTTCTGCCATGCTTGATCCTTTCTATGGCTGGATGAAAAGGCCTGAACTTAACCGAGCGCGCCAATGAAAGCAGCTCCCTGCCCAGCTCTGGGACAGCGGAGTCCTCGATGATTCCATCGAAGAGGCGCAGAAAAGGCCGTAAACCGCTTAATGTATATGCTTAACAAGAGCCTGTCAACCGGATATGCCGCAATACTCTTTTAGACCGACAGGGATTTTGGACACGAAGACACACTAAGCTACACAAAGGCACACGAAGCTTTTTGAGCTTTGCTTTTAGGCTTGATAGGTTTCATTTTATATCTCCAATTTCTTTGACTTGGCTCTCAATGAAGGCTTGCATCTCTTCTTTCTTGGGAAGTTCCAGCAGATACTTGGAGACAAAAAGGCTGTTGTCCATGCCGGCCAGGGCATACTTGACCAAAGCGTGATTCTTGTTGGTGCAGAGCAGAATGCCGATGGGTGGGTTATCATCTTCGTTCATCATGTGCTGCCGATACCAGCTCACGTAGGTGTTGAGCTGACCGATGTTTTCGTGCGTGAAGGCTTCAAGCTTCAATTCCACCAACACGTGGCATTTGAGAATACGATGGTAGAAGACCAGATCAACAAAAAAATGTTCGCCGCCTATAAGGATGCGCTTTTGCCGGGCTTCAAAACAGAAGCCATGTCCCAGTTCCAGCAGAAAGGCTTCTAGCTTGTCGATGAGCTGTTCTTCGAGATGAGATTCGCTCATGAGCTCTTTTGACTTGAGGCCGAGAAACTCGAAGACGTAAGGATCACGGATATTCCAGACCGGTGCTTGGGGCTCAGCGTTTTGGTTGGCCAACTCCGCCAGCTTTTGTTTATTGTGCGACAGGCCAGAACGCTCATAGTAGAGGCTGCCTATCTGCCGTTTCAGCTCCCGCACCGACCAGTTGCCCCTGAGGCATTCGATTTCGTAGAAGGTACGCTTTAGGCCATCCTCCAGGGCGACAATCAGTTCAAAATGGCTGTATGAAAGGCTTTCGAGGAGTTTTTCGGGTGCGATAGCCAATTGTGCGGACGCTGTCCGCATTTTTTGACTGTCAATGTTTCCCGGGAGCAAGTGGCGGGATTGTGCGGGCACTGTCTGCATAATTTGAGGGTATGTGCGGTAAAAGGCCAGATAGCTGTATAACTGCCGGCGCCCGGTGTTGCTGAGCTTGTGCCTGCGCAGTTCCTCAGAAAGTTCACCGAGCAGGCGGTCTCCATAGTTTGCCCGGTCTGAACCACGCAGCTCATATTCGGCGATATAACAGCCGATCAGCCAATTGCGCAATGTCAGGCTGATATTGACCGCTCGGCTGGCATGCTTGGCCAACTCGTCATGAGCCTGCTGGATAACAGCGACCAGCTTTTCAAAATCCCACTCGTGGTTATCAGTGTTCATTCGTAGTTCTCCTCCTCCGAGCGCGTGATGACCTGATCATACTACATCAGCAGCTTGGGGTTTTTCCTTCAAGATGTTGTTGGGGAGCTTTTCGGTCATGGCGATGATGACAGTGTCCCAAAAAGTGGTCTGGCAGAATTTTGGACACTAAGACACACGAAACTACACAAAGGCATACCAAGTCGTCTTCGTTTAAAAGGGGTTTGGGGCCTCTGGGCGTAGTGCCTGGGGAGCATGATTCCCTCCAAGATTGGCGTCTGAATGGCGCTACAAATATTTAACATACTAAACACAAACGATCTATAAACCAAAAACTGCTTTGCAACCAGGCAGGTGGAGCAGCCTATGGGGCGAGACTACATACGTGGGATGGGAGCGGTGAGCCGGCTGGGACAAGTCGGCATCTTTTGGACACCAATACACACGAAGTCACACAAAGTCACACGAAGGCAGAGCAGGTTTTTCTAAGCTTTGCCATAGGCTTGCTCTAAGGTTTCTCGCCCCACCATTGACACGATATTATCCGCTAAGATTGAAATAAGAAAGATAGCGCTTTTTTTTCAGTGCGAAAAAACGGTAAAAGTGGCAACGTTTATCTTTGGACTCAAAACACTTATATTGCTTCCTAAAGAAACCAAATAACGCTTTAGGTGATTGAATTCCGCACTCATGGCTGCTCCATTTTTTATAACTGTAATTAAGTTACAATCACTTTGTAACTTTACAAGCCAACACGAAAACTCCTCAGTATCACCTCAGTGCCAAAGAATCAAAGACCAAAAAAATATCTTTCGTGCAGTTTACTCCGCCTCGTCTATTCGAGGCAGATACCTCCCTTGTCTGCGTTTTTCACTGTTTTAGCCGGCTGTTGCACCGCCCCGACTGTGACAAGTTGGCGTCTTTACAAAGATCGCGGATTCGCGCATGGCCAGACTGGTGTCTCGTGTTTGCAGAAGCTGGCGTATGCTTACCCACTGATCCAGAGCCAGGCCATCAACCACGATCAGTGCGAAACGCCTACTAAAGCTTCCTCTTAATGTTCATTTGTGTGCCTTCGTGTGTTTTAGTGTGACTTAGTGTCCAAATTCCTGCCAAGCTCCCTTTTTGGACGGGGTCTAGCGCTAATAGGCTGGAAGCCGACCCCACGTATTTCTTGAATTCCTCAAGAACCAACAACTGCTCAAATGACTTAAAGAAAGCTTGCCGATGATTTTTTAGGCGTAATGCCCAAATGTGTGGACGCTGTCCGCACTTTCTCGTTGTCTAGAGCTTGTAGAAACAGGTGACGAGCTTGTGCGGGCTTTTCGTTATGGACCTGCGTGATAAGGCAGCAGGCTTTTCATCATTCAAGTCGTGTTGATTCCTGTTCTTTCGTTGTTCTTCTTCTCCTCCGAGCGCGTGATGGCCTGATCATACCACATCAGCAGCTTGGGGTCTTCCTCCAAGACCTTGTTGGGGAGCTTTTCGGCCACGGCGATGATAACGGCATAGTCACGCTCCCGCCAGGCTTTCTTGAATCCGGAGCGGATAGCCTCCAGGCGGTGCAGGCAGCATTGACTATTGGAGCTAGCTTAGACCTCGTCCAAAAAGGTGGCCCGGCAGAATTTTGGACACTAAGACACACGAAGCTACACTAAGACACACCAAGTAGTTTTCGTCTAAAATTAGAATTTTAGCAGGAAATTTGCATTTTTAT
>JAAZIY010000508.1 GCA_012800625.1 Lentisphaerota bacterium | reverse complement strand
TTGTTGATTCCATTTCTAATGCACCGGACAGTGACCTTTGGCATACCTTGATCGAAGCAGACAATTACCATGCCTTACAGCTTTTAGAATATCTTTATGCTGGAAAAGTTGATTGTATTTACATAGACCCGCCCTATAATACGGGTGCAAGGGACTGGAAATATAACAATGACTATGTAGACAGTTCTGACAGCTATCGCCATTCAAAGTGGCTCTCTATGATGGAAAAACGTCTGAAGCTGGCAAAGAAGCTGTTAAATCCTGAAGACTCTGTTTTGATTTGTACAATTGACGAAAAAGAATATTTACATCTTGGGTGCTTGCTGGAGGAGTTGTTTCCAGAAGCGAAACTTCAAATGATTAGTAGTGCTATTAATTCCAAGGGGACCGCAAGAGATGAGTTTTTTAGAGTTAATGAATATATCTTTTTTGTGCGTTTCGGAAATGCCTGCCCACACCCTTTTCCATTAAATGATGAATGGGAAGGAAATATAAAGACATCTACAACGAGAAAACTAAGATGGGGTAGTCTAATGAGAAGCGGAACTGGTTCTTCAAGAAGCGATTCTCCCGGTTGTTTTTATCCTATTTTTATTTCTGAAGACAAAAAACGGTTTTGTGGTGTGGGAGATGTTGTTCCTTTAGGCACAGATAGACATACAGTGAAAGTTCCAGAGGGACAAATTGCATTATTCCCGATTCGCAAAGATGGAACCGAGGGAAGGTGGCAGTATTCGAAAGATAAATTCGTTGAGCTTCAGAGTAAGGGGTATGCACGTATTAGCACTCAAACAAGAAATGAGGCTTCAATAAGATATATATCTGCTGGTTGGCAGAAGAAAGTAGAAAACGGAAAAATAAAAGTTAAAGGGAAACAAGAAGATGGCTCCTTAATTTTTGATGACGAGGATTATGTAAAAGAATTTATTCCAAACAATCAATGGTGGATTTCAGCACATAATGCGACAGAATTCGGAAGTAAGTTGTTGCAAAATATTATTGGGAAACGGTTTGATTTTCCTAAATCTCTTTACGCTGTCCGTGATGCTATTCGCTTTTTTGTTGCGGACAAGCCCGATGCCCTAATTCTTGACTTTTTTGCCGGATCAGGCACAACCCTTCATGCAGTCAATCTTTTAAATGCCGAGGATGGCGGTCAGCGTCGCTGTATTTTAGTGACAAATAATGAGGTTTCCGACAGTGAAGCCATTAATCTTACCAAGCAAGGATATCAGCCTGGCGATAAGGAATGGGAAAAACTGGGTATCGCCCGCTATGTAACTTGGCCAAGAACAACTTGCAGCATTAAAGGGAAAGATATAAACGGGAATCCCCTCAAAGGTGACTATGGTACCTATCATGATGAGTACCAAGAAGTTGAAGAAGAACTAAAAATTTCTGAGACGGATAAACCTGTGCGCGGGAAGCTTTATCGGTTAAGAAAAAATGTTCCTGATGATGAAAAAATGTCAGAAATGAAGATGGCAGATGGTTTTAGGAGTAACGCTATCTATTTCAAGCTTGGCTTTCTTGATAAAACAGCTGTTGCCCTGGGAAGGCAATTTAAAGAACTGCTTTCTGTATTGTGGATGAAGGCAGGCTCGATCGGCATGTGTCCACAGATTAAGGGTGAGACGATTCCGAAAATGCTTATCTTGCCCGACAACCGTTTTGCCGTTTTGACTGATGAAAGGGACTTCCCGGAATTCCTAGAGAAGATTAAAGAGACACCTGAGATTGAAACTGTTTTTATCGTGACGGACTCCGAACCAGGATATCGAGAGATGGTAACCAAACTTCAAGTAAAAACAAGCTATCAACTCTATCGAGATTACTTGGATAATTTTAGAATTAATACGGGGAGGAAATAATCATGTTAGTTGAACTATTCCCCTTTCAAAGAAAGGCTTTACAAAATCTCCGTATGAACACGGCGGAAGCATTAGGGAGTTATCGCAGGACACATACACCGCAAGTTGTCTCTTTTACAGCTCCAACAGGTTCCGGCAAGACGATTATCATGGCAGCACTTTTTGAAGCGATCTTCTTTGGTGATGAGCGGTATCCTGAGCAACCTGAAGCAATCATAGTATGGCTTTCCGATTCACCGGAGCTCAATCAACAATCAAAAGATAAGATTGATGGCAAGGCGGATAAGATTGCCATTTCACAATGTGTCACCATCACAGACGAATCTTTCGACCAGGAGATTTTAGATGACGGTCACATATATTTTCTGAACACGCAAAAACTTGGTAAGAGTTCTAATCTTACAAAGCACGGTGATAATAGACAGTACATAATTTGGGAGACACTTAGAAATACTGCCAGAGAGAAATCAGATCGTCTTTACTTCGTAATCGATGAAGCACATCGTGGCATGCTTGGAAGAGAAGCTGGTAAAGCAACCACCATCATGCAGAAATTTCTAAAAGGCAGTCCGGAAGATGGACTTGAACCGATGCCTGTTGTTATCGGTATGTCGGCTACTACGGAACGGTTTAACAGTCTGGTAAGAGGGACAACATCCACCATTCATAAGGTCATTGTTACGCCGGATGAGGTGAGAGCTTCGGGTCTTCTGAAAGACCGCATCGTCATCACTTATCCCGAGGAAACAGCGGTTAGAAAAGACATGGCCATTCTTCAGGCGGCAACAGATGAGTGGAGAAAGAAGTGGCGACATTGGCAGCAATATTGCTATGAACAGCATTATGCTTATGTCAATCCGATTTTTGTTGTTCAGGTCGAAAATGCTGTCTCCGGTAAAATTTCCAAGACTGATCTTGATGAAGCTTTGCGTACGATTGAGAGCAGAGCCGGCTACCGTTTTGAAAAAGGTGAAGTCGTTCATGCCTTTGGTGAGATGCAAACCATTGATATCAATGGCCTAGAAGTTCCCTATTCCGAACCTTCCGGTATCAATGACAATAGAAAAATCAAACTTGTCTTCTTCAAAGAGAGTCTTTCGACAGGTTGGGACTGCCCTAGAGCAGAAACGATGATGTCTTTTCGTCGTGCTCGGGACGCAACATATATCGCCCAGCTTCTGGGTCGCATGGTTAGAACACCGATGCAGATGCGCATTCAAGTTGATGAAAGTCTTAACGATGTACATCTCTTCTTGCCTTACTTTGAGCGTAATACCGTAGAAGAAATTGTGACGGCCTTGCAGGCAAGTGAAGGCGGCGAAATTCCAACGGATATTTACGGTGAGCAGATTGGTGAAAAGACATTCGAAACCTGGTCGGCAAAACCGGCAAGATCCTTTACGAGAAAAACTGTTCCTCAAGTAGCTGGTCAGATGAGTTTGGAAGATCTGGCTACGGGAGATGATGCCGTTACTCCATCTGCGAAGGCGGGTGAAGGGCTTACTATTAGTCATGGTGCTGATTATGTTCCTGCAGAAGACATAACAGTAAGACTTGAAGACGCAGCTGCAGATGAGCTTGATACAACTGATGGAAGAAAATCAGTTCCTTTATCGGACGATGCCTCACTTGAATCTACTGAAGAAGCTATTGCTTCATCGGACAAAAATCTTTCTCCCAGCAAACAAGTAGCTGACCAAGAAGAAATCTTGCCGGAGGATACACTCGACCGAGAAGCAATCATCAAATTTATTAACGATGCGGGACTTCTTACCTATCATGTGCGCCAAACTCGTATCAATGATTATTTGACATCGCTTTTTAAACTGACAAGGCTCCTAGTACAATCCGGTCTTAATCCTGATGCTAAAGAAGTAGTTGTCAGTGAAATTATTATTAAAATTCGTGAATACATTCATACGTTGCGGGAGCAGGGTAAATATAACGATTTAGTTGAGAAGGCAAAAGAGTTTAAACTATCCATGCAGGTTTTTGATGTGTTTGGGGAGAGCGTGAAAGATTTTCCCATGCAGCAATCTTTTTTCTCGACGAATGCCGATATTGAGCGCCAATTTCGTCAGGCGGAAGTAAAACTTGGTGGAGAAGGTGTCGGTCATGCCTATGGAAACAAGTACTTTGATGCCCTTGATCCGGATAGCTATCAGCTTGATGTTATCCTCTTTGCCGCCGATCAGGAAAACTTAAATCAACTACAGATCTACGCTAGAGACAAGTTTCATCAATTGAATGACGAGTATAGGCGTTATATGATCACAGTTGATGAGAGTTTTCGCCTGCAGTATGGCCGGATTGTTTCTGACGGCGATCAGGTGAGCAAACACAACTTCCGCTTACCGGAACGCATACAGGCTGAATACATCAGCGGAGGAGAAAAGTATAGCGACCATTTGTTTGTTAATGATGAGGGTTTTGCAAAAATTAAACTTAATGATTGGGAAGCAGGCGTTCTAAAAGAAGAACAACAGCGCGAGGATTATGTCTGTTGGCTCAGAAATCCGCCTCGCAAGTCATGGGCACTTTGCATTCCTTATGAGATGAACAATGAATGGAAATCTGCCTATCCGGATTTTCTCATTATCCGAAGAGACGAACGTCTAGGGTATATCGTAGATGTCTTGGAACCACATAGTCCAGATTTTGCCGATAATCTAGGTAAGGCAAAGGGTTTTGCTGAGTATGCCCGGCAAAATCCTGGTGTTGGACGAATTGAGCTTATCCGTATGGATAGAGATGTTGCCGGGAACAAACGTTTTAAACGGCTGGATATGTCAAGGAGTGCGATTCGTGACAAAGTCCTCAAGGCCATGACAAACGACGAGATTAACCACATCTTTGATACAGATGGTGTGTTTTAAGATGTGTCATATTTGCAATGGAGTGACAGGAAATATGAGTGATAAGAAAAAAGAGAATAGATTGCGTCATAATGGGTTAGATGAATTAGATGTTGAAAGCTTGCTGGCGCAATGGCAAACATGCGTCGAGATGGCAAATTCTGTTAGCTCAAGAAGGGACACTATGAATAATCTTTTTGTGACTCTTCACCTAGCATTAGTTACCACTGTCGCAGTCATCTGGGACTCAAAGGCATATCCGTTGCTTGGGCTAGGATGTGTGTTATGTCTGATTTGGCTTCTATCAATAGGAAATTACTGCAAACTGAATCAAGCCAAATATGATGTTATTTGTGAAATTGAAAAACAATTGCCAGCACAACCTTTTAATGATGAATGGATTAACATTAAGAATAAAAGATTTTATATAGAAAGCACGCATCTGGAGAAATGTATGCCGCTTTTGTTTTTTGTGAGTTATATTGTAATTTTTGTTCTAATACTTATTTAGGGGAGGTATAGTCATGACAACCTACAATCTTTTTATAAGCCATTCGTGGGCCTATGGTGATGCCTATGAGAAACTGGTAGATATGTTGGACGCAAAACCATATTTTAGCTATAAGAATTATTCCATTCCTAAAGATGATCCGATTCATCGTGCTTCATCAGATTGGCAACTAAGAAATGCCATTAGGGAGAAAATTCGTCCTACCAGTTGTGTGTTAATACTGGCCGGAGTGTATTCGACCTATAGCAAATGGATTAACATTGAAATTGCGCTTGCTCAGGAAATGGGAAAACGCATTATTGCAATAGAGCCTTGGGGTTCAGAAAGAACTTCTTCGGCTGTTAAGAATGCAGCAGACAAGATAGTTAAATGGAATACGGATTCTATCGTAGGAGCCATTAGGGGATACTAATTATTTGTATCAATCACTCAGTCCTTAGCCA
>JAAZIY010000058.1 GCA_012800625.1 Lentisphaerota bacterium | reverse complement strand
GTCTGCCCGAAAAGCTCGAGCAGCTCATCATTATTTATAGCCCAGGGCAGGGCGAGCAGGTTCCAGCCTCTGCGTATATGGCGCCAGCTTGATTCTTCATCCGGTTCATTGCCGGGCATAAATCCCCATAGCTGGGCGGCATTGAAGCCGACTTTACGCAGCAGCAGGCGCAATAGGCAGGTCTCTGACAGCGCGCCTTGGCCGTCTTTAGCGTAGAACTCCAGCGTTAGCTCATTTTTGGCATCAGTAGGCACGGCAAAGGCGTAAGGAAACTTGTTTATAAGCAAATCCTGTCCGCTATGGCGCAAGAAGATATCCAGATTTTCCTGGTCTTCCAGGTCCGGGTCGCTGGCTGTAAAAAGCTCCGCATCCAGCATGATATTATCACTGGTTTGCAGGATGTTGTTTTGCTGCAGACTTAGGGTGGGTGGGCGGTTGACATCGATTATCTTCAGTTTTACTTGGGTTTCGACTGTTTCTCCGGCCTGGTCGCTGACTATGACTGTGAGGACAAAGTTTTTTTCGCCTTCAGCGTGGCTTACCAGGTCATGGCCGGGGCTTGCGCTGAGCATATTGCCTTGCAGGTTCAGCCAGCCGGGACTGTCTGCCGGCAGTGTGAAGCTAAGCGCATCGCGGTCTTGTTCCCTTTCGTTGTGCAGGTCTGGGTCATCGGCATAGTCCAGCAGATTTACACTTAACAGTTCGCCTTCATGCAGGGTCAGTTCGTCTTGTGCCACTGCCACTGGCGGGTCGTTCACGTTGGCTAGGTCTATGTTCAGGGTGAACTTGGCGCTTAGCTTGCTGCCGTCCCAGACACGGATTTCGCAGCTGTCCTCGCCGCAGTAGTTTGCTTTGGGAATATATTGCAGGGCGTAGCCCTCTCGGCCTGGCACCGGGCCTAGCAGGCGCAGAGCGGCATCTTTGGCGGAGCGTTCAGTTTCCAGCAGCGGCACCAGGGCATTGCCCAGCTTGCTATGCAGCTGCAGGGGGAAGACGGCGCTTTCGTCTTCAGTGCCGGCTAATTGATCGTTCTGCAGGGTTAGGGTATCCTTGTCAGATTCCTGAAAGCTGGCCATAAACAGGTCCTGGGCGGAATTTCCATCTCCTGGCACTAGATTACTGGCCTCGGAGGCAAAAAACAGCCTGTGCCCGGAGGCGCTGAAGCAGGCGAAAAGACTGCTTGCCTGGCCATTGCCAGGCTGCCGCCCAGCATTCTGACTTACCAGGCGTTCCTTCCCAGTGCTTAATTCATAGATGAACTGCTGTTGGGCAAAAGTTTCCCCATCCAATTCCAAGTTTCTGAGCCAGGCGATATAGCGTCCATTGCCGCTCAGCAGTATATTTTTCAAATCCATCATTTCCAGCTCAGCGGGTAATTCCAGCTCTGTTTTCTGGCTAGTGCCAATATTATGTTTGAATAGCTGCTTGTTGCTGCGATAAAGCAACTCGCTGCCGCTTTGATTCAAGGAAAACTCAGCGACTTGCTCGGTTAAGAGCAAGGGTTCAGTTTCTCCGGCATTGTTAAAATATGCGAAAAGATTCTTGTCTTCAGTAAGCATCAGCAGCACGCTGCCGTC
>JAAZIY010000354.1 GCA_012800625.1 Lentisphaerota bacterium | reverse complement strand
GCCCGCTCTGGACCAGGTCTGACGGCAGCCTGGATACAGAAAGATATCTGGAGTTTTATGACACCTTTATCAGGGAAAGCACCACCGGGCAAGTGGCCGCCTTTGTGCTTGAACCCATACAGGGCTGGGCCGGCAGCATTATGCCACCGGATGATTTTTTCCCGAAATTGCGCAGCTTCCTGGATGAACGCGACATTTTATTGTTCGCCGACGAGGTGCTCACCAGCATGGGCCGCACCGGCAAATACCTGTGTATGCAACATTGGGATGTGCTGCCTGACGTGGTCACCCTGGGCAAAGGCTTCGGCAATGGCTTTCCAGTGACCGCTATGGCGGTGCGCGAACCATATGCCGAGGCGGTGGATAAAATCTCGGCCTCCACCAGCTACGGCGGCAATCCCATGGCCTGCGCCGCCGCCCTGGCCTGCATCGAGGTCATCGAGGAGGAGGGCCTGCTCGAACACGCCCAAAAACTGGAGCGGCTTTTTACTGCACGCATGGCCGACTGGCCGGAAAAATACGCCATGGTCGGCGATGTGCGCTGTAAAGGCTGCCTGATGGGGGTGGAACTGGTGAAGGACAAGGCAAGCAAAGCACCCTTTGACGAGGCCGGCAAAATGGTCTACCAAAAAGCCTTCGCCAAAGGCCTGGCCTGGATACCGGCAGGGCATATACTGCGCATGAGCCCGCCGATTATCATGCCCGAAGAAGTCGCACACAAAGGCATGGACCTGATCGAGGAAGCTATCGCAGAAACAGAAAAAGAGCTGATGGGCTGAGCCATCGGACGAATCGGACGAATCGGACGAATCATTTTATCGGACGAATCGGACGTATCATTTTATCGGACGAATCGGACGTATCATTTTATCGGACGAATCGGACGAATCGGACGAATCGGAAGCAACGGACGAATCGGAAGCATCGGACATATCAGATGAAGAGGAGAGCAACAATGTCGAAGGCAGCTAGGCTCCGCATAGGTTTTGTCGGTTTTGGCGAGGTCAATACGCCTCGAGAGTTTATTGACGAGCGCTGTCAGGCCGTCGCTGATGAGCTAGGCCGGCGCGGCTTCGACCTGGTGTACAGCGCGCCGGTCAGCGACGACCCCCAGGGCGAGGAAGCCCGGCGCGCGGTGCAGGAGCTGGAACGCGAACCTTTCGCCGCCCTGGTTGTCTGCATCGCCGGCTGGATACCTAGCTGGGCCGTGTTTCAGGTCATAGAACCCTTCCGGCACAAGCCCATCCTGCTCTGGGGACAAAGCGGCTGGCGCAACCCGGAGGGCAGATTTGTCACCACTGCCGACCAGGCCGGCAGCAGCGCTCTACGCCTGCCCATGCAGGAAATGCAGTACAACTACAAGTATCTGGTTAATTTCAAAGACGAGGAGCCGCGCTTTGACGAGGCCGAGGACTGGCTGCGCGCCGCGCTGGCCGCCGCAAAATTACAGAACTGCCTGATCGGCATGAGCGGCTACAGGGATATGCGCCTGTTCGGCACGCTATACAACGGCAACCTGCTCAAAGGGCAATTAGGTGTGGAGATAGAGCACTTCGACCTGCTCGAAATCAGCCATAATCTGGAAAACTTGGACCAGGCCGAGCTACAGAGGCTCTGCGCCCAGGTTCGCCAGGACTGGGACTTTGTGCGCGAGCCGCAGCCCGGCACCATTGAAAACTCGGTGCGCCTCTATCTGGCTTTCCGCCAAAAGATAGAAGAGCGCCAGTATGCCGCCTTTTCCTATTGTGACGTTGACGGTGTCAAGAAGCTGCTGCGCTTCGCGCCGGCGGGGGCATTGACCCTGCTGCATCAGGAAATGTGTCTGCCAACCGTGCCGGAAAATGATTCTTACGGAGCGGTGACTCAGCTTATTATGCAATATATGAGCGGACAGCTCTGCGCATATCTGGAGTTCTATGAGTTTGGCAGGCAGTATGCGCTTATGGGAGTGCCCGACTACGTGCCGGCCAATATAGTCGAGGGGCGCATCAAGGTCATGCCCAACGCCTTCGGCTCCTTTGGCGAAGGGCTGCTCAATGTCTCCAAGCTGAAAGGCGGCGAGGTGACCCTGGCAAGACTGGCCGAAAGCGGCGGCGCCTTCATCATGCACGCCGCTACTGCCCAGGCGGTACAGCCCGAGGCCTGGGAGGAGGCCGGCTGGGCACCCCCTGCGCCGCAGCTGCCCAGTCTGCAAATGAACTTCGGCAAGGATGTAGAGCCTTTCCTGCAAGAGATCATGGCACAGCACTACATTTTAAGCTATGGCAACAACCTGGGTATGCTCACCGAGTTCTGCCGCATCAAGAATATAGAGCTGCGCGTCTTTTAAGCCCCAAGCGGCGCCGCACGCAAAAGCACCGAGGCAAACGCCCCCGACAGCCACTCAGTCCCCCTGTTTTCGCCTGATGATTGGCGTAGGCCGGATTTGTTTGGACTGGCAATATGGGCAGAGCATAAGCTTATCGTCGAATTCACGGCATTCCTCTTCGCTCATGTCGCGACGGGGCCAGGGTGTCAGGCCGAAAACGGCGCCGCATTTATCACAGGTATATGAGGGTGTGGTTTCCAGATTGCATACAGGACAGCGCGCGTTGCGCAAGTCCAGCGTGCGCAGCGCCTCGGTGTGGCCTCGATAACAGGTGAAGAGGCGTAGCGGGCCCTGCTCGAAATGACGACGCACAAGGGCTTTGCGCGCCAGAGCGTAGCCGCCGACGAAAAGGGCGACGCAAAACAGAGCAAGCAGAGCCGGCAAGAACACTCTCTGCTTTTTTGACAGGCTGCGCCAGAATAGATAGCTGGGCTTGCCGCGCGGGTCTTTTTGCGCCACTATGCGGCGCTGGCCGCGCAGGCGCTGCTCTATGGGCTGGGTCTCGCCGTCCTTTTCACCGTCGGAGGCGGCGCTGGAAATAGTGCTGGCCCGGCTGGTCTGCAAGGCGCTGGTGCCGCTCAGCTCCGCCAGGCCTTTACCCTCCGAGAGGATGATATAAAGCTGGTAGAAGATGATTTCCAGGTCTCGCAGGCGTGGTCGGGCATCGTGCCTTGCCAGGCACATGGCCTCGATGGTGATAGCCAGTGGCGGACAGGCCTGCAAAGGGTTTTCATCGCGGAAGTTGATCTTGTTTTCGCTTACTCTGCTGTTCAGCTCCCTGCTGCAGGGATAGCCAGCGAAGGGGTTTTGCCGGCAGGCCAGGGTGTAGAGCACCAGGCCCAGGGAGTAGACGTCGCTGCGCACGGTGAAATCGGCGTCTTCGACGAAGCTTTCCGGGCTGGTGTAGGCCGAGTCCGGCCAATAGTAGTAGCCGGCGAAATCAGGCTTGTTGAAAGGCAGCATCGAGCCGAATTCCGACAGGTAATACTGATCTTTATACAGCAGTATGTTCTCCGGCTTGATGTCGAAGTGAATGACGGCCTGTTTTTTGATGCCGATCAAGGCCCGCGTCACAGCCAGGCCGATCTTGGAGATTTCCTGCAGTTCCAGCTTGCGCTTTCCCATGACCTCATACAGGTTCTCAGCCTTGCCGACATTCAGGGCCAAGTAGGCGTAGCCATTCCATTCGCCATAGTCATTGATGGCGATCATGGAAGGCAGGTTGAGCGTTTTGTAGCGCTCGGCCAGGGTCTTAAATTCCTGCATATATTCCGCCGAACCGGCCAATGACTTGCGCAACAGCTTGATGGTGACGCTCAGATTCGCCTGCAAGTCCTCAGCCAGGATGATCACCGAGTGCCGCCCTGCCCCCAGCAGACGCCTGAAGCTGTAGCGTCTATTGATGCAGGCCTGGTCCTTGACCAGGTTAAGCCCGTCCTGCATTCTGCGCAGCGTGCTGCCTTCATCCTCGATGGCTCGAAGAAACAAGGACTGCTGCAGCGGCAGTACCATGCACAGGTCTGCACCGGCAACCCGGGCATTGACGGCGTGCCTGCCGAAACCCTCCTCAAGCAGCACCATGATGCGCAAAAGCCGCTCGCCAGCACCCAGGCGCAGAAGCCTGGCATGCGGTATGGCCATTTTATGGTTGAGAATAATCAGCGCCGGCTCCTGTATGGCCTCGAGCAGCTCCTGGTCGCTGTGCTGCTTATAGGCAAACACGCTGCTTTCCGGAAATGATTTCAGCAGGGTCTGAGCGGCCTCGCAGTCCTGGCCGGGTTCTTTAATAAAGATGATAAGCATCAGTGCATAAGCTTTCTATAACTGCCTTTCGCCAGGCGGGAGCCTATTGGCGCTAGACCCCGTTCAAAATGGGTGCCTGACAGGATTTTGGACACGAAGATACACAAAGTGACACTAAGACACACGAAGGCACTTTAGTGCGCAATAGTGGTTCAAAGGCTTTTTGGACGCGGCCCAGGCTGGCGCCAATATGCCGGGGCCTGGGGCTTAGCGTTGCGGGAAGGGCTTTGACATGGAGGAGGCGTCGGTAATCAGGTTGCCGTTCTTGTCCAAGACCCACAGATCGCACATATCATGCTTGGTCTCCACGTGAGTGTCGAGTACATAGGCTATGTTAATGCTGTCACAGTGCGCCGGCCCGCAAAAATCATACATCACCACCGCCGTGGTCTTGTCCGCCGACATGCGAGCCAAAAGGTCCTGCTCGGAGCCGGAGGAATTGCCGTTGCCGTTGCCGTTGCCGTTGCCGTTGCCGTTGCCGTTGCCGTTGCCGTTGCCGTTGCCGTTGCCGTTGCCGTTGC
>JAAZIY010000353.1 GCA_012800625.1 Lentisphaerota bacterium | reverse complement strand
GGCTTATCCGTGCGCCCATTGCCGGCATTGTGGTGCGCTACGAGTTTGTGGTCGGTGAGCTGCTGACCCCGAACAGCGTTATCTACGAGATATTCGGCGGTGACAAGCAGGTGCTGAAGCTGCGCATCAGCGAGCGCCATGCCATGAAAATCGGCGTGGGGCAGAGATACCGCGCCCGTCTTTCCTCATATCAGGGACTGCTGCGGCAATATTTCCGCGGCGAGGTCGAGTATCTGCGCAATGTGATCCAGGGGGACGGCAAGAGCAACTATCGCATGGCCTACTGCAGCTTCGATCCCGGAGAGCGCAGTATCCCGCCAGGCACTACCGCAGAGGCGCGTATCTACTATGGCAAGTCCAACCTCTGGCTTTTCCTGCTGAATCTGGACTGGTGAGCCACAGAGACAGAGGCGGCGAAGGAGGAGAGGACACGAAGGCACAGTGCTCAAGTTTCGCACCTTTGCATAATAATATTCACTCATCATGCAAATCACTCCTGGCAATTCGGCATTAGGCAATCTGCGCAAGATCCTGGTTTTCATGTGGCCGCATCGGCGTCATCTTATTGGCCTGATGCTATTGACTGCCTGCCTGGCGGTGCTGGCGGTTTTTCCGCCTCTGATCACCAAGACGCTAATCGACCGGGTTTTCACCCGCGGCGAGGTCTCGGTCTTCTTTTTATTTGGCGCGCTGATGGTATTGCTGCCCACTATGAGTCACCTGCTTTCACTTTATCAGCAGGTGCTCACAGTCTGGCTGGGGCAGCGTTTTGTCTTCGATGTGCGTTTCAAGCTATACCAGCATATGCTGCGCCTTTCGCTGCGTTTTTTCAACAAGCACAGCGTCGGCAAGCTGGTGAACCGTCTGATGGGGGACAGCGGCACGGTGCAGCAGATGCTCACCGGTCAGAGCATGACGGTGCTTTCCGACTTGATTGTGGCCTCCTGCGCGATTTTAGCCACATTCTTGATTAGCTGGCGCATGGCCAGCCTGCTGTTGCTTATCATGTTCTTTTTTGTGGCCAACTTCAAGTTGAACCGCAAGCGCATTGTCGATGCCAGCCGCGCCATGCGCAAGTCATACGACCGCCTCTCCGGCGGCGTGCAAAACCGCCTGGTGGCTAATTTGGCGGTGAAGACTTTCGGGGCGGAGGGGCGCGAAAACCTGGTCTTCTCCGGACAGAGCGAGGAAACCATTTTTTACGGCAAGGAGCAGGGCGTGGCCGGCAATACCTTCTCGATGAATGTCGCTATGATCCGCGCGCTGGGCGACTCCATTCTCTACTTTATCGGCTGCGCCATGGTTTTACAGGGCAACCTGAGCTACGGCGAGGTGGTGGCCTTCTGCGCTTACGGCACGCAGTTGCTCTGGCCGGCGGTGCGCTTCTCCCAGTTGGCCAATCAGCTCCAGCAGGTATCCATAGCCACCGAGCGCTTATTCGAGATTTTTGACGAGGAGCCGGAGATCAAGAATCATCCCGAGGCGGTTTTTCTGCCTCGCCTTAGCGGCAAGGTGGATTTTCAGGATGTCCGTTTTCACTACGAGGCCGGCAAGGAGGTCATCAAGGGTTTTAGCCTGCAAGTCAAGCCTGGCGACCGCATAGCCCTGATTGGGCCTACCGGCTGCGGTAAAAGCACTATCTTGAACCTGATTATACGATACTATGATATTACCGGCGGGCGTTTAAGTCTCGATGATGTGCCCATAGACAAATTGGACCTGCGTCAGCTGCGTCGCCAATTCGGCATAGTGCTGCAAGAATCGCATCTCTTCTCAACCAGCATCAGGGAAAATATCCGCTACAGCCGACCCGGGGCCAGCGAGGAAGAGATCATCGAGGCGGCCAAGACCGCAGAGATACACGATTTCATCATGACTTTGCCGGAGGGCTATGACACTGCCGTGGGCGACTTCGGCGTCGAACTGTCGGTGGGGCAAAAACAGCGCATCAACATAGCCAGGGCGGTTTGCGCCAAACCGGCAATACTGATCATGGACGAGGCAACCAGCTCCCTGGACAGTGATTCCGAGCAGGCCATCCAAAAAGCCATGGAGAAAGTGCTCTCCGGGCGCACCAGCTTCGTGGTGGCCCACCGCCTGAGCACGATTAAAAACTCCAGCAAGATCATCCTGCTGGACCAGGGGCATATCCAGGAGCAGGGCACACATGAGGAGCTGATGGCCATGCCCCGAGGACGCTATCGCGAGCTCTACACCAAGCACATGGGCTCCGGGGTCATCGAGGAATAGCGCCAGCCGCGTCACCGCGTCCAAAAGGCAAACGAGGGGATTTTTGGCGCCCTTTGTGTGTCTTCGTGTCCAATTGTCTTTTTGGATACAGTTCAGCTTAGGCAGTGCAGAAAACCACGCGTTACTTTTATATTAATGTCTAGAAAGCAAGAACATTTTCGCGGCTACCCGTATCGTCCTCCCTTGCTGCGTCCCGACTTTGGCGGCAAGGACTGGCCGCTATATTTTCGTTTCATCAAACAGTATGCCTGGCCATTCCGTTATTCTTTGTTGGTCTGCATGCTGCTGGTGGCGATCAACTCGAACTATGTCTACGTCACTTCGTATTTGTCGCGTCTGGTGGTTGACAATATCCTGGTCATCGGCAGCGAGCGTGTCGAGGATAGCGAGCCGGTAAAACACAGCATTACGGCTCCGGACCGCGATTTGGGTCGTCCGCCCTCGCGACCGGTGGTCAGCATGGGTGAGAAAATAGACCGGGGTTTGAGTGCTGCGCAGCGTCCTCCCGAGGCCGGTCGCAGGCTTTTTCTGCTGGCCATTTTCTATATACTGACGCAGTTTTTCTTCAATACGATTGGTCGTTTGGCGTCTCGCCGCCACATTATTGTGGCTCAGGGGATCATGGGCAGTCTGCGCGAGGACATGCACAGGAAGGTGATGGATTTGTCGATGAGCTATCACCAGGCCATGAGTCCCGGGCGTCTTTTATCGCGCATTTTGTCTGATGTCGAGGCGGTTCAGCTTGAGATGATGGCTTTGATGATCAGCGGCACGCACTGCTGCTCGATGATTATTGTGGGCAGTCTGATTCTTTTTATCGCTGATTGGCGCATGGCTTGCATCGCTTTGATGATCATGCCTTTATACAGCTGGATGTATCGCAGCAGGCGA
The DNA here is from genome assembly GCA_012800625.1 of Lentisphaerota bacterium. Taxonomy (GTDB): domain Bacteria; phylum Verrucomicrobiota; class Lentisphaeria; order Oligosphaerales; family Oligosphaeraceae; genus JAAZIY01. Next base: position 1,757 of record JAAZIY010000353.1, on the reverse strand, counting down.
CCACAGATACGGCATTATCATCAAGAGCTGCGCCATACCAACGCCTGCCTCTACGGTTTGGTTTCCCAGAAGATCGACGCCGTGAAGGCGATCCAGTCTTATGCCCGCGAACCTGGCGAGGAGCTAGCTTTCCACCGCCTGGTGGCCTGTTTTTTCCGCGATGCCTTGAAAGTGCAGGTCATCAGTTCGGTTCTGAGCTGTCAGGCCGGCATTTTGGCGCACTTGTGCAACTGCGGCATCTTTCTGTTTGGCGGCTGGCTGGTCTTGCATGGTCAGATGAGCCTGGGCAAGATGATCTTTGTTCAGTCTGCCACGGTCACCTTGTTTCAGCCGGTGCTTGAGTTCACCCAGCTTAACTTTGTCTTGCAGCGCATGCGCATTTCGCTTTTGCGGGTGGCCGGCGTGCTTGACCGCAAGGTTGAAATTGTTGAGGACCCTAATTCGGAGCTTTTTCCCATTCCGCTGCGACAGGGGGTCGAGGTGCGCAACCTGGCCTTCACTTATCCTAGCAGCAAGATGCAGCGCGAGGTGGACGAGGGCGGCGAGGCTCAGCTTCTGGCACCCGAGCCGGTGTTGCATGACATCAGCTTCCAGGTGCCCGCCGGCACCTGGCTCTGTATCATGGGGGCCAGCGGCAGCGGCAAAACCACATTGCTGCATCTCTTGGCCAGGCTGTATGAACCCAGCCGGGGAGAAATCCTTATCGACGGCATCAATCTGCAGAAGATCAAGCTGCAGTCGCTGCGCCAGGCCATGGGCGTGGTGCCCCAGGAGGCGCAGATATTTAGCGGCAGCATGAAGGAAAATATCTGCTACGGCTTCCCCGAGGCCAGCAACGAGCAGATCATGGCAGCCGCCAAGGCGGCACAGATGCATGACTTTATCCTGGAGATGAAAACCCAGTATGAGACCATTATCGGACAAAAAGGGGCCAGCCTGTCAGGAGGACAAAGACAACGCCTGTCGCTGGCCAGAGCACTGCTGAGCGACCCGGAATTGCTTATCCTGGACGACTGCACCTCCGCTCTCGACGCCAATACCGAACGCAAAATACAGGAGACCCTCGAGCAGACTCTGCAGGGCAAGACCGCCATCATGGTCTCCCAGCGCGTCTCCATGGCCATGCGCTGCCACAAGATCCTGGTGCTGGAAGACGGCCATGTCAAAGAATTCGGCTCGCATCGCGAGCTTTTGCAAAATAACGGCTTCTACGCCAAACTACATTTCCAACAAACCGAATAAAACCCTCGTGCCAAACAGTTTTTGGACACTAAGACACACTAAGGCTTATAGAATGGAAGCCGCAAAGCATAAAATATTCTGCTTTGGCGTTAATCTTCTGCCTGTGTTGTTTTCTGGTCATGGCGGATGCTGAGCGGGGTCTTGGCCAGACGAAGAAAAAGTCCGGATTTATCATTTACGATTCGGACAATTGTCCGAATCGTAATAACGCAAATTTTTGACAGAATGCGTGGGAGGGGTACGAGGTCGGAGCGCCGGCTTCCAGCCGGCATGCCACCGCATCCGCCTTCAAAATACAAATAATGCTGTGGATTGCATAGGTGCCTAGGCTTGCTGGTGGTTGTTTTTAGTTTCTGGCTTGTTTTTATCTTAGTTGGTTGTATGCCGGCAAGGATGCCGGCGCTCCGACCTCAATACCTAAAAATAGAAATAATGCTGTGTATTGCGTACGTGTCTAGGTTTGCTTACTGGTGGTTGGTTTTAGTTTTTGGCTTGTTTTTATCTTAGTTGGTTGT
>JAAZIY010000352.1 GCA_012800625.1 Lentisphaerota bacterium | reverse complement strand
CCCGCACACCCTTACGGATACCAGATTTTGAGTCTAGCGCGTCTGCCATTCCGCCACTCCGGCAAGTGATAGGAATAATATAGGCTTTTCTTCTAAATTTACAATCCGAAACCGTTTTTTTCATGAAAATCGAGCGGCGTTGACACTTACACCCCCGAAGAAAAGCAAGACTTTGAAAAAATGAGGTCGGAGTGCCGGCTTCAGGCAGGCTTGTCCCAGGGCGGCGCTCATAGCAGGGTTTTATATGGCTGAGTGTGGCTTCGTGTCCCAAAAAACCCAGGCTGTTTTTATCTTGTCCGGTTTGTTCTTTGCCAAAAAACGGTTACACTATAGTGTCTACTTTTTCGCTGTGTTTTCAGCTTGTTTAGCCCTAATGCAAAGGATTGAAGATGGAAAAATTACGTCTTGCCGTGGTTGGTGTCGGGTCGGTGGTGCGCGAAATATACCAATATCTGTATTTTCAGAGCGACTACAGCCATATTTTCGACGTGGTCGCCGTGGCCGACCCTAATCAGGAATGCCTGGACTGGTTCTGTGACACCTATAACATTCCGCAAGAACGCCGTTTCAATGACTACGCCGAGATGTTCGCAAAGGTGGAATGCGATGTGGCGCAAATCAATACGCCGGACCATATACACGCCGCGCCAGCCATAGCCGCCATGCAGGCAGGCATGGACGTGGTCGTGCCAAAGCCCACCGCCTCAACTATCAAAGATGCGCATGCCATGATACAGTGTGCCAAGCAAAACGGCAGGCTGATGGGCATCGACTTCCACAAGCGCGAAGACCCGCGCATCAAAGAGGCCGAGGCGCGCTATCAAAAAGGAATCTACGGACGCTTCCAAAGCGGCACCTGGTTTATGCTCGACAGACTGCTGGTCGCAGACCCCAATCACCAGCCGCGTTTCTTCGCCAGCGCCGACTTCGCCGAGAAAAACTCGCCTATCTCGTTCCTGACCGTGCATATGTGCGACGCCCTTATCAAAATCGTCAACCTGAAGCCCATCGAGGTGCGCGCCACGGGCTACTCGCACAAGATGCCTTCGCTGAAGCCGATCGCGGTCAATGGCTATGACCTCTGCGACACTGAAATCCTGTTTGACAACGGGGCCTGCGCCCACATTCTTAGCGGCTGGCATCTGCCCAACCCCGCCTATGCCCTGACGGTGCAGTCCAGTAAAATGGTGTGCAGCGAAGGCATGTTCGAGCTGCAGATCGACAAGCCGGGGCTTTGTGAAATCTTGCCTGACGGCATCTTCGAGGTCAATCCCCTGTTTAGAAACTTCGAGAAGGACGGCAGTGTGACCGGTTACGGCATTAGCAGCCCGGGGCGTATCTATCAGAAGATCCTGGCCGCGCAGCAGGGCACACTGAGCGCGCAGATGCGCCAAGACATGATGAGCGCCACCGCCCTGGGCTTCTACACCAGCCTGGTGCTCGAAGGCGCCGAGCAAAGCCTGAAAATGGGCAGCCAGCTCAGCGACGGGGTGACTCGCGGAGTCAGCGTGGACCTCAAGGCGCTGCTCAGCGGCCAACTGGGCAACGAGGCCCTGGCCGAATACGGATACTAAAAGCAAAACCACTGCCTGCCACAGAAAAAATGTCAAAGCTAAGCAGTAAAATCTTTTACTTTCTGGCTTTTCTGCTTCTGCTTGCGCTGCTCTTCTTTTTGCCCGAGGGCAGGCAGCAGCGCCTGCGCGAATTGCTGGCTCTGGCCAGCAGCCCTGCCAAAACCCTGGCCGAGATAGGCGCCAGGGTCAGTCGCGAGGCTCTGGGCGGGCTGCCGGAAAACTTCAGTCTGGAAGAGCGCGACGCGCTGCTGCAAGACCTGGCCCAAACCCGCATCGAGCTGCATGCCGCCCAAAACGACTCCGAGCGATTGCGCCAGGACAATATCACCTTGCAAACCCTGCTGCGCCTGCAGCGCAGCCCGAAAACGCACACCCTTATCGTTTGCCGCGTGTTAAGACGCTATCCGCTTAGCGATTATTATGGCAGTATCCTGATAGACCGCGGACACAGCGACGGACTTAAGCCGGGACATGCCGTGCTCAGCCCGGAAGGCCTGGTCGGCATCGTCGCGCAAACCACGGCCAAGGAGTCACAGGTGACGCTTGTGGGCAGCCCCAGGCTATCGCTCTCCTGCAAGTTGGCAAAAAAAAACATTGCCGCCCTTATACACGGGCCGGCAAGAGCAGCAAACAGCAGCGCCGACCTCTTCTTGCCGCCGCAAGATATGCTGCTGGACTCCCTCAGCGGCGACGATTTTGATAGCGTTAATGAAGGCGACTGGGTGCTAACTAGCTCGTTGGGCAGCGAAAACCTGCTTGATGACATACCCATAGGCCGCGTCAGCGCCAGCGAAACCGACAATGCCGGAGCCAAACGCTACCAGGTGCATCCGGCAGCTGGCCTCGAGAATCTGCGTTATGTCCTGGTCGCCATACCGTGACAAAAACCGAACAGCCGCAACTGCGCTGGAAATATTGTGTCCTTTGACCGCTTATGTAACTTCGTGTCCAAAACCGTCCCATTATCTTTTCTGCAATGCGCATTTCCGTCAACGACAAAAGCCAGCGCTCCCTGCTCGAGATTCACATAGTCTACAACTCTGAGCTTATCCGGGAGTTCTTCTTTTCGCGGCGCGGTCTCTGGCATTATATAGTCACGTTTTGCCTTGTTGTTTTACTTTTACCCTATACTGCTGCCTTGCAGGCGATTTTGCCGCGTTACTACGCCGGGCTTCCGCTGTATCCCGCCCTGCTCTTCTTCAGCTATCTGAGTCTACGGCTAAGCCTGCCTTGGGTTTTGATTCTGGCGCTGCCAGCCGGGTTGATGCTGGACACTTTGCAGTTTCAGGCCTTGGGCAGCAATGTATTTCTGCTTGGGGCCTGCGTTTTTATTCTCTCCTTGGCGAAGCCGGCGTTGAGCGCTGTGAAGCAGCAATATATGCAGGCCATCTTTGCTTGCGCCCTAGCCACATCGACGCTGCTCTCACTGCAGCTAATCTTTTTTGCCGGCGCTTTAAGCCTAATAGAGCGTTTGGCACTGCTGCCGCGATATTTGCTCCTGGCTTTTGCTCTGAATGCCCTGGCCGCCGGACCATTGCTTTTCGCGGTGCTCGACCTGCTGCAAAAACCGAAAAAACCTCGCGGGACTTAGTGTGTCTTTGTGTGTCTTAGTGTGTCTTAGTGTGTCTTAGTGTGTCTTAGTGTGTCTTAGTGTCCAAAAACACAGTTTGCCATGCATATAGAAAACCGCTCATTCCCTGCAAATGAGAGCAGGCAGGACAAAACCCTGCTGCGGCGCCAAAAAAACAGCTATGCGCTTTTGTTTTTTTTCGCCGCCCTAAGCTTGTTGTTGCTTGCCTGCCTGGCCAGCCTGCAGATTTTTCAAAGCGAAAGCTTCACTCAGCAGAGCCAACGCCAGCAAACCCGCAAACTCTACGTGCCGGCCAAACGCGGCATGATCTGCGACAGATACGGTAAACCGCTTAATTATACGGTGCCCATGTACAGCCTGGTGATCAGGCCAGACCTGCTCCGCGACCCGCGGGACACCAAAAGCATTACGCTGGAAAAGATCAGCAGTGCCATCTCGGAATTGGCACTGTATCTGGGCGCAGACTACTATCGTTTCATGCCAGACCGCGCGCAGCTCGCCGCGCATCTAAACAAACGAACGCCCATGCCTATCCCGCTCTGGCAGGACTTGGACGCGCACACCATGGCGCGCTGGAACGCCCGCAGGCTTGACTTTCCCGGCAGCGAGCTCATGCTATCGTGGAAAAGACAGTATGCCTACCCCGGGCTAGCCTCGCAATTGCGCGGCTATACCCGCCTGGGCGAACCTGAGACACCAGACTTGAAAGAATACTGGAATGCCAACTTTAAAGAACCGGTGGGCAAAAGCGGACTGGAATATCTCTTGAACCCGGAGCTGCGCGGAGCCGGCGGCAGTGAACTGCTGCAAACCGATGTGCTCTCTTTTCGAAATAACGTGTTGGAATCCAAACAAGCCGTCAACGGCAATGATATACTCTTGACCATAGACATAGAGCTGCAAAGCCTGGCCGAAGAAATGTATGCTGAATACGATTACAAAGGCGCCATGCTGCTGCTTGACGCCGAAAACGGCGAGCTCCTCGTGCTGGCTAGCTGCCCGGGCTTTGATCTGAACGCAAATAAGCCGGAGAGCAGACAGGGAGCGCAATTTAACCGAGCCGTATCCGGATTGTATGCGCCAGGCTCCACCATCAAGCCATTCATGGCGCTCTACGCCCTGGAAAAAGGGCTGCTGCAAAGCGACGAACCATATCACTGTCCCGGCTACCTGGAACTGCGCGGCGGACGCAGCATAGCTTGTCATAGACGCCAGGGGCATGGCGACCTGGCACTAGTCGAAGCCCTGGCAAAATCCTGCAATGTCTTCTTCTGCCGCCTGGGCCAGAAAATGGGGCCGCAAGGCTGGGACGAACTCGCCGAGCTGTTTGCCTTCGGCAGAAGACTGAACACGATCTTATACCGGCAGGAAGCCGAGGGCATAGCCTACTCGCCACATTGGCTGAAAGCACAAAAACAGTCGCCACGCTGGACCGAGGCCGACTCGGCCTATGCCGGCATAGGCCAGGGAAAATGGCTGGTCACTCCGCTACAAATGCTACTCTCATACGCCATGCTGCTGACCGGACAGCAAATGCAGCTGAAGCTGCTCCTGGACGAGCCTAGCCAGCTGCTGCAGTCCTGCAACTGGCAACCCGAGGCTCAGGCCCAAGTCATTGCCGGCATGCAGGCCTGCGTCTATGCCCCGGAGGGAACCGGGCGGGCATTGCAAATCCCGGGACATACTATGCTGGGTAAAACCGGCACCGCCGAAGTGGGCGGCGCTCGCCTGCCGCAGGCCTGGTGTGTAGCCGCCAGCCCCGCCGAAAAGCCGAGATTTATTGGACTGGCCCTGGTGGAAAATGCCGGCGGCGGCGGGCGAGTGGCCGCCCCGCTGCTCAAAAAACTCATGCAGGCCGCCTTGCAAAAATATTAGTCCTAAATAGACCTATGCCCTTTGTGTGTCTTCGTGTCCCTTTGTGTCCCTTCGTGTCCTTCCCCTTCGTGTGTCTTCGTGTGCTAAAGAGCCGCCACATTATTTGCGTTGTCTTTTTTACTCGATTAGTTTAAAGTTAGTTCTGATGCTGTGCCTGCCTCCGGTGTTGAATTTCAGGATAAGGCGCTTAGACTGACGATGCTCGAAGTCCTCATAGACCATGCCTTCAACCAGGCTGGGCTGTGGTTTTGCCGGGCAGTCCAGTTCCAGGCAGAGCCAGTGCATCATGAGCTTGACTTTGCCGCTGCTCAGTATTATACCCTCATCCAGCATTTGCGTCTGCACCTGCGGATGTAAAACAAAGACCAGCTCGGCTTCGCAATCGCCGCAGCTGACGCGGTCAATCAGGTTGATCTCCAGCTCGTCTTGCGAGGCAGGCACCTGCAGGGTTCTCTGCCAGCAGGCTCCCGGCCAGCAAGGTGAGCGCAGCTCGGCGCTGATCTGCTGTCGCCCCAGCTCGCCGTTGTTCTCCCAGCCGCCCAGTTTAGGCTCAGGCGTCTGTTGCCAATCATAAGTGCCGGCCAACTCAGCGTCGCGCTTGCCATTCAAAAGCAAACTGGAATGCGCCTCAGTGAGCTTGTACCACTGCGCGAATTTCGGGTCATCGTAGTTGCAGCAGGCGCTGTCTACCAAAAAAGGTTCGCCCTTCACCCAGAGCGTGAGCGCATTCTTGCCGGCATGGTAATGTGAAAAACGTCCGACAAAGGGGGATGCGTCCAAAAGCAGGTATGAATCGCCCTGGCGCCAGACCGCGAGCTGCGCATCCGCCAGCAGCTGCGTGCCCGACTCCGCCGCTGGCAGCTGTTCGAAAAGCCCGGCGAAGCTGTCTATAAAAGCCGTATTATTGACCGGGTAGCCGTCATTCAGCACCACTGTATAGCCATTGGGGGTTTCGAGGATGCGGCAGGCTTGCAGCGCTTTCATCAGAGCCTCCAACTCCGCCTCCTCAAAAGGGCCGCCCAGACGCTCCGCCAGGATGGCGGCGTCGCGGCAAATCCAGGTCTCGAAACAATGGTATGAAGGGCTGATCTCGCGCAGACTGCCATCGGCGAAATAATCATTTTTCAGATGCCAGCGGCTGATTTCCAGCCCGAGCCTGGCCCAGTCCTGATTCTGGCTGAACACGGCGGCATAGAGCAATGCGGTTGCTCTCAGCGCCTGGTGGTTGCCGCGCTTTAGTTCATTGCAGTGTTTTTCCTGTATATAGAGGGTTTCGCCGTGCAGCCGGCAAAAATCGGCCAGTTGCCGCCATTCCTCCTCATTAATAGAAGGCGAGTTGCGCAGCAGGTACAAGGCATGCAGGCTATGTATAAGTCGGCTGGCCGGTTGGAAGTCATACCAGCTATAATCAATTTCGCGTTCATCCCGGCTATATTCCTCAAAGGAGCGCATATTATAGTCCTCGTCCCGACGCCGGTGTATCTCGCGCCAGTAGTCCACATTGGCCTGTACGCCTTGAGGAGCGGGCATACTGGCATAAAAATCCAGCAGCAGCTCTTTTAGCAGGATGGCTATTTCCTCGTTGCCCTCGAGACGGTACTTTTTGGCTAGCGGCACGATAAAATACATGCGCGTCAGCCAGCAGCTCTTCTCGATGTGAAGCCAGCGCGCAAATTTATGATAGTCGAGTTTGGGCAGCTTGCCGAACTGCTCCAAAGCGCCGCCTTGGAGGATAAAATCGGCCATTTGAAGATCATCTACGCTGCCGAGCAGCTCGCGATGTACGAAGCTGCCGCCGCCATCATGAGGATAAAGCTCAAAAAAATTGTTTTGTAACAAGGCCTCTTCTGACAAAGCTGGTTGAAACCTCTCAAATAGCTCACGCGACATCTCTACTCCTGAAATGGGGCTGGGGCAAAACATTCAAGGCAAATGGCATAGTATATTCACTGTATGTATAAAGTCACCCTGCAAGGGAAAATCGAAACGAAATAGCCAAGCCCGATAAGCCCTTTGTGTGCCTTCGTGTTCAAAGTAGCGCTCTTTATTTTCTGTTTTTAGACAGAGAGCTAAGCTTGTTTTTTCCAGGCCTGGCAGACCTGGTCGAAGACCAGGTCCACTTCGGGATCGCTTGTCTGCCGGCTCTGGTCCTCCTTGAACCAGGCGATCGACTCGCGTATGCCTTGGCGGAAAGATATGCGGCAGTCAAAGTCGGGCACCAGTTTTTTCAGCTTCGAGCAGTCAAAGACTCCGTCGCAGGCCTTATCGCCAAAAAGCTTGTCTGCCATTTCCGGTCTTATACGGCTTATAAACTCGCTGGGTATATGCAATATTTCAGGCTCGTCAAGCTGCAGCGCCAGGGCGGTTTCGCGCATGATCTGGTTCCAGGTCAGCACCATGTCGGAGGTGATCTGGTAGGCCTCCCCTATGCTCTTGGGGTTGCCGCAGAGTCCTGCGAAGCCGACGGCGAAGTCTCTGACATGGGTCAAGGTCCACAGCCCCTGGCCGTCATCATGCACAAAGACCGGCCTGCCCTGCTCCAGTCTTGCCGCCAGGGTATAACCCAAGCTATTGACGACATTGGGCAGCCAGCGCTGCGAATATGTGTGCGAAGGGCGCACGATGGTGAGCGGAAAGCCCTCGCTGGCCAGTTTCGCCAACAAATATTTTTCCGCCGCCTCCTTTCCTCTGCCATAAGCCGAAAAGCGGTTTCCCAGCGGGCTTTGCTCGGTCACCGGTATTTTGTCATGCGGTTTGGCATACACGACGGTGGTGCTGACAAGCATATACTGCGCACAGCGCCCGCTGCAGGCCTCGAAGGCGGTTTCCGCCTGCTCGGCATCAAAGCAGATAAAATCGGCGATAACGTCAAAATACCGGTCTTCCAGGGCTTTTTTCAATGCTCCGGGCTGGTTGCGGTCGGCAATTATCTGCTCAAACGGGGTCTCGATCTTGCTTTTGCCACGGTTGAGCATGCTGATTTGATGTCCACGGCTGGCCAGCAGCTCGGCGCAGCTCAAGGAAAGATTACCGGTACCGCCAATAAAAAGTATCCTCATTTTTCTCCTTCTACGTTTTCACATTTTTCGGCAGCGGGGTCTTCTCTCCCTCTTTGGTCAATGAGACCAGGGTGACGACATTTTCGAAGACATGATACTCATCATGTTCCTGCAAGTCTCTGGCGTAGACCACCACTCTATAGCTCACTGAAGTAATGCCGCATTTTTCACGTTCCACCTGGAACCTGAGCATGGCCCCGTTTTTCACGCTTTTGGTGAATTCGATCTCATGCATGGCGCGGGTGACAAAGCGGGCGGCGGGGAACTCGCGCACTGCGGCCAGGTAGGCGAACTCGTCCACCCAGCGCAGCAAGACCCCGCCAAACAAGTAGTTATAGTGATTAAGATGCTCGGGGCGTACTATGGTGTAGAAATTCATGGCCGGCTCCCGGGGGCTGATTTTTATTTCACGGCCAGATAGGCCTCTTCGGCAAGATAGGAGCTGCGGATTAGTGGTCCGGCCACCGCCATATGGAAGCCGAATTCCTTTTCGGCGCAGTTTTTCCAGCCTTCAAACTCCTCTGGTGAGACATGTCTCTGCACCGGCACCTGTTCATGGCTAGGCTGCAGGTACTGTCCCAGTGTAAGTATCTGCACGCCGCTGTCGCGCAGATCAGCCAAGCACTGGCGCAGCTCTTGCTCGCTCTCGCCCAGCCCCAGCATCAGTCCGGACTTAATTTTCGGCAAGCCCTCCGAATGCCTTGCCCATTGCGCCGCGTTGGCCAGCACTTGCAGGCTGCGCTCGTAGTCGGCCTGCGGACGTATGCTGGCGCTCAGGCGGCGCACAGTCTCAAGATTATGAGCAAAAACCTGGGGTTTTTCCTGCAAAACCAGCTGTAAGGCCGTTTTGCTGCCGGCATAGTCGGAACAAAGGACCTCCACTTTGCAGTCCGGGCTTTTTTGTCTGACCGCCCTGATGCAGGCCGCCATCATGGCGGCGCCACCGTCGGGCAAATCGTCCCGGGTGACGCAGGTAATGACGACATAGCGCAGCTTCAGAGTCGCGACCGCCTCGGCGATGCGTTGCGGCTCATCGGGATCCGGCGCCGCCGGCTTGCCATGATTCACCGCGCAAAAGCGGCAATTGCGCGTGCACTGTTCTCCCAGAATCATAAAGGTGGCGGTCTGTCGTTTCCAGCAATCGCAGAGATTGGGACAGCGCGCGCTTTCGCACACGCTATGCAGCTTGCTGTCTCGCAACAAGCTGCGCATGGCAAGGCGTTCTTTGCCGCCCTTAAAGGCCACCTTGTACCACTCGGGGTGAGCTAAACCACAGGAGGCGGTTTTAGATTCAGTAGACATAACAATAGAACGGGGGGGAAGGGGACACGAAGGCATGTTTTTTATCAGGACAGCTTCAGCCAGTGGTGTATGCGTTCAGCCAGGGGCAAATCGACTATTTCGGGCAGCTCAGTGCCCTGCCCCGTATTGATGCGCCATTTTGCCGAGCGCAGGAATTCCAGGGCTAGGCGGTCGGCCTCGGCCATATGCTGCCAGGGCAGCTCTGTACTGTTGAAGCGTGCGGTTTTTTGGCCTTCCTGCGGCATTGGGTCTTGTCTGCTCAAGCGGCAATGCAGGAAGTGCAGTCTTATGGACTTGTGAGGATAATGATGCACCATGCTTAAAAACAAAGACGCCTGCTCAACAGTCAGCCTGAGTTCCTCGTGCAGTTCTCGGCTGATACATTCAGCAGGCGTCTCTTGGCTATGCAGTTTGCCGCCGGGCAGCTCCCACTGCCCGCTCAGGTCTTTGCCCGGCGCGCGGGTGGCCAACAACAGGCCAGACTGGTCTAAAATAACTGCGGCACAGACCTCGACAAGCAGGGTCATTTGCGCTTGCCCAGCAAAAACTGTGCGCGCCGGTTCTTCTGGTGCTCAGACTCGCTGCGGGCATCAGGAACCACCGGACGGTCCTCACCATAGCTGATGGTCTGCATGCGCTCAATGGAAACGCCGAGATTGCCGAGATATTCGCGCACCGACAAGGCGCGGCGCTCGGACAGTGCCCGGTTGTACTCGTCGCTGCCGCGCTCATCGCAATGCCCTTCGATGACCAGCCCCTGCTCCGGAGCGGCCAACAGGTTTTGTGCCAGAGCATCGAGCTTGTAGCGCTCCGAGGGCAGGACCTCAGAGCGGTCATAGGCAAAATAAACCACATCGTTCCAAGCTCTCGAGTCCTGCAAAAAACCGTCTCCATCGGCGCCAGTGGCCAATGGCTTCGCCAAGTCGTCCCAGCCTTCGGCGCCAAGCGCGCCGCCGGCAAGAGCACCGCCGGAGTCGCCGGTCTGGAACTCGCTGAAAAGCGGCTCGGAACCGTCAAGAATCTCAAAGCCTTGACCACCAAACTGATCTGCGCCGGTAGAGACACGCAGGGCACCCGAGCCGGCTGGAGACTCGCGCAGGCCGCTTAGGTCAATCTTCGGCTTCTTCGTACAAGCGCTGAAAAGTAGGCTGACGAGCAAAACCGCGAGCAGAGGCTTAATTAACTTGCCAAGCATAATAATAATGTCTCCTTCAAATGATAAAAGCAAAAAAACCTAAACAAGCGTAAAAAACTGTAATTAGCCTAGTATAATGCCAATCTGAATTTTCTCAAGCAAAAAATAAATTTTCAGGGCCACCCCCATAGCAATGGCCTACCTTGAACCGCGTCCAAAAAGCGGCGCATGAAAAGCGCGTGAAAAGCTCAATGTGACTCAATGTGACTCAATGTGACTTAGTGTGACTTAGTGTGACTTAGTGTGACTTAGTGTGACTTCGTGGCCTAGTGTTCAAAAAAGCTGTGTGTCGCATCAGTTCTCTTCTCTGGGTTGCAGCAGGTTTTCTCTTTGTATGATATTCTCGAACCATCCAGCGAAGCTATTTTGGCCGATTTCGTTAGGCAGGTACCAGTTCTGCATCCATTTCAGGGCGGTTTGTCGCCCGCCTATTTCAAAGAGCGTGCGTCCTTCCAGGCAATTCAGGCCGGCGCTCTGGCATTTTTGCCTCATTTGCCGCAGCAGGCTCTCGTAGAACTCCAGCAGCGGCAGGTCCAGGTTGCCGCGTTCACGCCAGTCCGCATCGATAATTTGCTCCTTTTGCGGGAATATCGGGTTAGGCAGCCAGCACAGCAGGCGGCAGAGCGGCGGCAGTTTTTCAAACTGACGCAGCAATTGCTCGAAATCCTCACTCAACCTGGCCAGGGCCTCGGCGGCTTGGGCACGCTCATGCCGGTCAAGCATAAACGTGTCACTAAAGGCAAATGAAAAGATGAGCAAATGCGGTTCAAAGGGGAGCACATCTCTTTCGAAACGCCGAATGGACAAAGCCGTATTGGAGCCTGGCATGCCGACATTGATGAGGCCAAGCCGGCCAAACTCCGGCTCATAACGCTTTTGCAGGCGTTTTTTGAGCATGGCCGGCCAGCCTTTTTCGCTCTCGGCCGAGCAAAAGGTAAGCTCGTCTCCAAAACAGAGCACCCGCAGGCTGGCTTCCTCCAGCTCGCGTATGGCGCTTATGTTCATATGTGGCGGCCAATCCCGAATGACGGCGCTGTTTTGCCAGGCGCCGCGCTGGGGTATGCGTATGCTGAAACGCTCCTCTGGAGCAGGCTTAGGCGCCTCTTTTGGGGTTATTTGCCGCATTTTTGCACCTACGCAGTTGGCGCAAAGCTGTGGTTTGTCAAAGACCCCCAGGCTATGCAGCAGTTGCTCATGGCTGCTCCACAGGAACACAGTGCCGCACTGGCTGCAGCTTATCTCCGCGCTCTCATGGCTGGCCAGGAAGTCCTGGCATGTCTTGCAGGCTTTGGCTGCCGGCCTCTTGCCGGCCAGCTGATCGAGCAGCTGCTCCTCCGGCTCATAGTTCCAGCTGCCGTTGCAGCCCTGCTGTGAGCAAGGTTCCTGCAGGGTGGAGAGCGACTTCAGCTTTTCCACACACTGTTTGCACATTCTGGCCGGCGGCCTGCCCTCCGGATTTCTCAGGCGGTATCCCAGCTGCATGCCCCGCGTCCACAGCCATTTATGCTCACAGTGCCGGTTTTTGCAGTTCAGCTCTATGTCTTTGCAATTATTGAAGAAGTCGAAACATTGATTGCACATGCGGCTGGGCTTTGCGGGGCTTTCCCCCTCTTTGCAGGCCAGCTGCCGCTCGAGTTGCTCGTAGGCGTTGTAGACCCAAGTACCCGAACAGCCGCTGATCTTGCAAGGCTCCACGCTATTGTTCAACAAGCGAAACTTCTGGAAGCAAGGCTCACACATCCGGGGGGGCGGCGCATCGAGTTTTTTACCCGAAAGCAGATGTTCGAGCTGCTGGTATTTATTCCAGACAAAGCTATTTTGACAGGATTTGATGCGGCAGGGCAGCTCTTGGTCATGCAGTGTTTTCAATGTCTGGAAGCATTCCTCGCAGAGCCGTTTGGGCGGCTTGTCCAGTCCGCTTTGCAATTGCATCCTGCTGCTCCACACCCAGGTGTTTTTGCAGCCCCGCATACGGCATTTCTGCTCCACATCGCTGCCTTCCCTGACTTCTTGCCGGCAGGCCTCGCAGAGGCCCTTGGGCGGATTATCATAGTTGCCGTATGCCAAAGCCTCGAGCTGCTGAAAGCGGTTCCACACCCAGCTGCCCGAGCAGCCGGGCTTCGAGCAGGGCTGCTCCCGGTCCTCAAGCTGCAAAAAACGCTCGTAGCAGCTCTGACACATCTTGTCGGGCCTGCCGGACTGTCCCCGCGCGGCATTATACATGGCCTGCTCGCCGCTGACCTGCACCAGGTTGTCACAGCCGCGAATACGGCACTTAAGCTCAGAGGTCGGAAACAAGTCGCCCAGACTGCCGAAATTGTCAAAATGATCGCCCAAGGCAAATTCTCCTTGTCAGACAAAAACAGATGAAATGAAGCAAACCAGTCGCATAGGCAAAAATAATCCGACAAATGCGCTTTACAAGTAAGCGCTTGATTTTTCATGGCTTAGCCCAGAGCAAGTAGCGTTTTTTTTTGCCGCCGCCAGTATGATTTGAGTGACTGGCCGGCAAAATCCGCTATGCCCGGCATTTTACGAAATTCCGTAGGCCTGGACTTGCTTTTTGTTTATTTCAGGCTATACTTGTATTTGCACGCAGATATTGCTTTCTTATAATTGTAGAGTCTTTTTTCAATCGTCCCGTGATTTTGCGCATCTATGCTTTTCAGAGCCTGTATTTAGGTGCCTGTACCCGATGCTGATTATTGCTTGTAATGCTGACCTTTAAGGTGTTTCTTTCATGGCTTTAATTGCTGTCACTGGTGGAATCGGTGCAGGCAAGTCTACAGTTTTAAGCAGGTTCAAACTGCTTGGTGCGGATATTCTGGATGCCGACCTGCTCGTGCACGGCTTATATCGCCACGATGCAGGTCTGAAACTGGCCCTGCTGCAACGCTGGGGGGCAAATATCCTTGACGCCGACGGGCTGCCTGAGCGCAGCAAGATCGCCAGCCGGGTTTTCGACCATGCCGAAGAGCTGGCCTGGCTTAACTCGATCCTGCATCCGAAAGTCAAAGCTGCAATTAAAAACGCCGCTGGCAAAACTGACCAGGCTCTATTTTGTGCCATTCCCCTGTTTTTTGAATGCGCCTGGGAAGCAGAGGCACTGTGCAGCATCTCGCTTTGGTGTGATCCCTGCACACAAAGACAAAGGCTTATGGCGCGCGGCTGGAGCGAGGCCGAGATACTATCAAGACTGCAGCATCAACTCGGCATGGATGAAAAATTGCGCCGCGCCCGCTTTGCTATTATCAGCAACTGTTCCTGGCAAGTGCTGTACGCGCAGTGCGACCTAGTTTATGCAAAAATACTGCGTATGCTAGCCGGACACCAGGCCTAAGCAGACCCCGTCCAAAAAGACCGGCTTTTGGACACTAAGACAGACGAAGACACAGCAAGTCTTTAAGCTTTGTTTTGCCTTTGCCCCGGCCTTTTTTGCCGTCCCGGCTTACCCGCCTTATTTATGGAACCACAGTACCCGGACCGCAGTTTAGCCATCATCGAGAAATAAAGAATGAGCACAGACCCTGAACTAACAATCAAGGCCGAGCAGACGCCTCCTGAAGAGGCTTTGCCGGAAAACAAGCCCAAACCTCGCGGACGTCCCAGAAAAACCGCTGCCAGCGAAGAACCGAGCCAGGCCGAGGATAGTAAGGCGGCAGGCAAAAAAAAACTCGACAAAGCCGAGGAGTCGGATATGGAAGCTGAAAAAGAAAAAGATTCTGCACTGACCCTCAGTGAGGCTCACGCGGCAGAGCCACAGTCCAATGACAAGGGCCTGCGGGATGCGAGCACTGAAAACGGCGATGTTCCCGCGGAGGGAGTCAGCAAGCTGGGTTTCAAGCTGGGCAAAGGCATATTGCCGCTAACCGGAACCCCCGGCCTGGTCAGCCTTAGCGACGGACAGCCGCAGGCGCCCCGCGCCGTCATCAAACCCAGCCCGCCTGCCAAGGAAAAAACACCGCCGCGCCCCAAGCCAAGCCGCCAAGAGAGCGCTCCACGTGCCTTGCCGCGCCCGCTGCGCGAGGCGCAGCGCCAGGCCAAGCGCGGCGGACGCTCCGCTCGCGGCAAACAGCAGGCCTACTACAACTTCGAGGACTATGACGCCTTGACCCAAGACGGGCCGGACTACAGCTTTGCCGAGCCAGCCATGCGCGAAGCCCTGGACATCGAGCACTTGCGCAGCCTGCAGCTGCCCGAGCTGCTCGAAATCGCCGCCGCACTAGACATCGAAAAGCCCGAGTCCCTGGAAAAACGAGAACTGGTTGAGCAGATTTTCGAGCGCAACGACGCCGAGTCCGGCGGCCTGGCCTACGGCAGCGGCGTGCTCGAAGTAACCCAGGAGGGCTTTGGCTTTTTGCGCAGTGCCGACTTCAGCTATCAGGAATGCCCCGAGGACATCTACCTGAGTCCAACTCAAGTGAGGCGCTTCCTGCTGCGCACCGGCGACACCATAGTAGGGCAGATACGCCGCCCCAGGGAAAAAGAGCGTTTCTTCGCCATGACTAAGCTGGAGACCATTAACGCCGAGCCGCCTGAGCGCAAACGCGACCTGGTCCCCTTTGAAAACCTGACCCCCTTCTACCCCACGCGGAGACTGGTGCTCGAACGCGAAAGAAACGAAATATCATGCCGCGTCATTGACCTGATTACGCCGGTGGGCCGCGGCCAGCGCGGGCTAATCGTGGCCGCACCGCGCACCGGCAAAACCGTCATCCTGCAAAAAATCGCCAACAGCATCACCAGGAACAATGACGACGTCACACTTATCGTGCTGCTCATTGACGAACGCCCCGAAGAGGTCACTGACATGCAGCGCAATGTCGAGGCCGAAATCGTCAGCTCCACTTTTGACGAGCCGCCAGACCGCCATGTCGAGGTGGCCGAAATGGTCATCGAAAAGGCCAAGCGACTGGTCGAATACGGCAGACACGTGGTTATCCTCCTGGACAGCATCACCCGCCTGGCAAGAGCCTACAACACCATCGAGCCGCACTCGGGACGCATACTCTCCGGCGGCGTCGACGCCAATGCGCTGCATAAGCCAAAACGATTCTTCGGCGCAGCCAGAAACATCGAAAACGGCGGCAGCCTGACCATATTGGCCACCGCCTTGATAGATACCGGCAGCCGCATGGACGAGGTTATCTTCGAAGAGTTCAAGGGCACCGGAAACATGGAACTGCACCTGGACCGCTTCCTCAGCGACAAACGCATCTATCCAGCCATCAACATGGAAAAGAGCGGCACGCGCAAGGAAGAGCTGCTGGTGCCCGCACATGAGCTGGAAAGAATCTGGGCACTGCGCAAAGCCATCAGTGGAACCAACGTCAACGACGCTATGGAAATGATCGTCAACAAGCTCAAAACCACTAAGAGCAACGCCGAGTTCCTCGACGGGCTGCAGCTGAAAAACATGGGCTGAAACCGGCTTGGCTGATTTTGGGAAAGCAAGGCACTGCAAGCGCTCAAGGCGTCGCTTTACTCTGCCTTGCTCTTCCACAGCAGCCCTCGAAGCGCAAAATCGGCGCATTACTTGGCAGCCTGGTTTGCTTATTTTTTTTTCACAATCATATTATTGTCATATCCTTCCTATTAACATTATTCACAAGGGGGTTTCATGTACAAGCCTGGCTTCATCCCAACTTTGCTTTTAGTCGTATCCCTGGTTTTCCTCGGCGCCTGCGTCAGCAAAACCACTGCTCCGTCTCATAATGTGAGCAATGAGCGTTTTCTCTTTGGCAGTTATTCGGCGGTACTGGCCAGTAATCTGTTTGATACCGACAAGGCCATCCGAGCCACTGCCTCCAGAGCCAAGCTTATCGAGGAGGCCAGACGCAACAAATATAACAATATCGAGTATGTCTACCGCGATTTCTATGGCAACAAGGTGCTCTTCAAGCTTTGGGAAACCGAAGACAAACAGTCTAAGATCGAGATCAAGGTGGGCAAGCTGGGCGACAAGCGCAGCTCTCAGGAACTGTTGGTCGCCATAGACGAGGAACTGCGCGCCAGCGGCAGGTAAACAAAACACCCCCGCGGGCTTCTTGAGGCCCTTGCTGTCACGCGGTGTGCGAAAAACCAGGAGAAGTTGCTTATGAAGCCTGGGCAAACAGAAGCAGACAAACAGTATTCAAAGTCCCTGTTTTCACCGTCTGACAGCAGTCAGGCCCAGTCAAAGCACGAACAGTTGTCTGAATTTGAGAGGCTGCGCCGTCGCCGTTTGTTGCTGCGCCTGGTGCTGCCTGGCGCGCTGCTTCTAGTTGGCATAATCGCCTTTGTGCTGCACAAGCCGCTGAAGTATATTTTTTCCCCGCCCACGCTATTGCAGGGCAGCGAGCTGCCCGACGAGGATGAAACAACCCAACCCAGTCACGAGAACCTGAAGCAGTACGGCAACTCCGAGGCGCTGCTGCACATCAAGATGCGCTTTGCCGAGGAGATGCTCGCTCCAAGCAGTATAGTGGAGCTGGCTCATGCCGCCGTGGACAGCAAGCCCAGTGAAATATATTTCACCATCGCATACAAGCCTCCACAAGAGGGCGAGCCGGAAAGTGAAATCAAGATCAACGACAGCAGCCTGATCGAGATTGACGGCGACACCCGAGTGGACCTCTCCGCCATAAAAAAAGAGGAGGACTTTATCCTGGCTCTGCAACACTGCTATGCCAGGCTCTACCCGGAAAGCCGGCAAAAACTCGAACTGCAAGTCAGCGAAGAGGTCTTGGAGCAGCGACAACAGGCTGAGATGCGCAAACCTACGCTTATTGTGCCGGAAAAAAAACAGGGCGAGATCAAAGAGGGGGAAAAGTCCATACTGCTGCCCGACTTTGCCTATCCCGGACAATAACTGCCCGTAGTGTTGACCTTGGCCTGCCTTAGTGTGTCTTAGTGTCCAAAATCGCGCCGAACTGCTTTTGGGAAGGAATATCTCCCGCTTCCAACTGTATTTACCATATAGCTCTCATGTTATCAGATGAGCCTTTTTGAGTCAGACCAGTTCTTCTCGGACAAGTCGCCCCTGCGTGACAGCCAGCGCAATGAAGGCCTGCAGTATGAAACCCGTCCGCAGCAGGCGCGCATGGCGCACGAGATCGCCGCCAGCCTGGCCAGGGGTGAGCATCTCTGCATCGAGGCCCCCACCGGCGTAGGCAAGACATTCGCCTACCTGCTGCCGATGGTTTTTCACGCCTTCGAGACCGAGCGCCCAGTACTGGTCAGCACACACACCATCAACCTGCAAGAGCAGATACTGAAAAAAGACCTGCCTTTTATTGAACGGCTGCTAGGGCGCGAAATCAGCTACGCGGTAGGCAAGGGACGCAGCAATTACCTCTGCCTGCGAAGACTGAGCCAAATCGCCAGCCTGGAACAACGCTACTTCGCCGGCGAAGAGCTAAGCGGCCAAATCAGCACGCTCTTGAATTGGGTGCAAAACAGCCAAAATGGCGACTATACAGAAATGGACAGGCAGCTCTCCAGACAACTCTGGAACCTGGTCTGCTGCGAAAGAGGCAACTGCCTGAATAAAAGATGCCGCTTTTATCAAAAATGCTTTCTTTTCAAAGCGCGTCGCCGCCTGGCCGACTGCCAGGTCATCATCGCCAATCACGCCTTCTTTTTTAGCAGCATGGCCATGCGCGGCAAACCCACTGCGAAAGACGAGGAAAACCAGAATTCCTCGCTATTGCCCAAATTAAGCGCCGTGGTGCTGGACGAGGCACACACCATGGAGGAGGTGGCCTCCAGTCACCTGGGAGCGCGCAGCGACACACTAAGCATAAGACAGCTGCTCAACCGACTCTATGTCGATGAGCGCCACCCGCGCCTGCTGGCCAATGATAACTGCCTGGAATGCAGACGCGCAGTCAACGAACTGCGCGCCCAGGCCGAGCTTTTCTTTGCCCGCCTCCTGGACTGGTTGCAACAGCAGAGCCAGCGCCCGCAACCATTGCGCTACACGGTGCCAAACCATATAGACAATCACCTTGACAGCCTTATCGCCAAACTGCTTTTTGAACTAAAAAAACTGAGCGGCAGCAGTGAACCGGAGGCCGAAGACGCTCAGGAGCTTAAACTGATAATCGAGAGCATACGCACACATAACGAAGCACTCAACCTCTTCTTCAGTATGCGCGAAAATGAGTATGTCTACTGGTTTGAACGCTTCGGCAAGGAGGGGCGCGAAATCAGCTTCAATTGCGTGCCCATTGAAATTTCAAAACAGCTCAATGAGCTGCTTTTCAACAATCTGGAAAAATTCCCGGTCATTGTCACCAGCGCAACCCTGGCCATTGCCGGCGATATCTCGTTTTTCCAGAAACGCGTCGGCATGCAGAATTGTCCAAGCCTGCTGCTGGACAGCCCCTTTGACTTTGAACGCCAGGTGAAGCTATACCTAGGCCAAAATATGCCCGAGCCTAACTCGCCGCAATTTCTGCCCGAGGCGGAAAAGCAAATCGAGCATTTTTTGAGCCTCAGCCAAGGCAGAGCCTTCGTCCTCTTCACCAGCTACTCGATGATGAATGAGCTTTACGAAAATATGCAGGGCTTTTTTGCTAAGGGCGGCTACCAGGTCTATGTGCAAGGCGGCGAATACAGACCTCGGCGCATGCTCGAACTCTTCCGGGAAAACGAGAAGGCGGTGATTTTCGGCACCGCCAGCTTTTGGACCGGCGTAGATGTGGCCGGCGAGGCGCTGAGCAACGTCATCATCTGCAAACTGCCATTTTCGGTGCCGGACCACCCCCTCATCGAGGCGCGCTGCGAAATGATCAAATTCCGAGGCGGCAACCCCTTCCTGCATTACTCCCTGCCCGAAGCCGTGCTCAAGTTCAGGCAGGGCTTCGGCAGACTGATCCGCTCCAAGCAAGACCAGGGCATGGTCGTTATCATGGACTGCCGCGTCAAACAAAAGTTCTACGGCAGGTTCTTCCTGGAATCAATACCTAAATGCCCAGTGGAAATATTCTAAAAGAACCACTGAAGCAAGAAGGCAATCGCTATTGGCGCGGCCCACCCCCCCGCCTAAAAAGCGATCGCCAAAATATTGGATACTAAGACAGACCAAGACACACTAAGGCAGGCGATTTTTGAGGCTGGGTCTCAGCCGCTCTCAATACTCCTCCATGCTGACATTCACATTATTGAGGATGGGGTTGGCCACCTGGTGGAAATTCAAGGCATAAGGCAGATATCCCGTACCCCAGACATTAGGCTTGCGCACGAGCGTTTGCCCTTTATAGCGCTGCGCATCTCGCCTAACCTGCATACGTATATTATTCAGCATGATCTCTGAGACCGCCATGCCGCCGATAAAAGAGGCGTCCACCGCTTCTATCTGCAAGTCGGCAAAGCTCAGCCTTCTGATATATCCCTGATAACGTTCTTCATCCTCGGTCAAGTCGGCTCCACTCCACACGGCAATAGCCTGTCTGACATTGCGCATAACTGCGCCCTTGAAGACCACATTTTCTATTCTGGCCCCCTTGTATATATTGAAACGCTGAATTTCTGGCAACACCGAGATCAAGTCAAAGCCCTTGTTGCTGTCGTGTATAATGCAGTCATTCACTATAATGTCACGGATATCGCCGTCGCCCTCATAGCCCAAGCGCAGGGCACAGCAGGTTGAAGTAAGCGTGCAATTGCTGATATGTACCCTTTCACAGGGCAGCTCACGCCCCAGTATGGCTATGTCGCTTTTCAGAGCGATGCAATCGTCGCCGGCGTCGATGTGGCAAGAGTCTATCCAGACATCCTGGCAGCAGTCTATGTCCAGACCGTCGGTGTTAGGACCCAGCCGGTGGTTTTTTATGCGCAAGCGCTCCAAACGCAGATTCTGACAGCCTATGCACCAGACCGTATAGGCGGCGGCATTGACTATGCTGAAATCGCGCAGACGCAGATTCCGGCAATTGACAAAAAGCATGGCGCTAGGCCTGGAGGGCATGGACAGATACACCCTGCTCCTCAGCTCGCTGGCTGGCGGCGAGTCTTTGCCGTCATAATCACTCCAGAAGGCATCGCCATTACAGGCTAGCACGCCTTCACCTTCAATGCACAGGTTTTCGAGGCCAAAGCCGCCAAAGAAATAATGGTCTAAGCTGGTCTGCCGCTGCAGCATCTCACTCTTGTTATAGCCTTCAATTTCTCTGGGGGCATGCAACACAGCCCCAGCTTCCAAACGCAGAGTTAAATTACTCTTTAAGCGTAGCGAAGCACACTGGTGATGACCGGCGGGAACCACGACCAAGTCATTCTCAGCAGCCGCATCTACGGCGGCCTGCAAGGATGCATAATCGGTGGAAAGCAGTCTGCGAGACATGGCTGAACTCCTGGAATGATGATATATATGCAAAAAGCCTTAGTAACTTGCCTAGGGCTTCGTTCAAAAATCTTGTCGGGGAAGAACTCCCGAGAAATTCACAGAAAACCAGTATTTCCTTAGCAAAGTCAACTTGCTGCGCCTTAGCGTCCAATTTCTGCCAGCTTTTTTTTCCATAAAACCTAAGGCTTACAAATCCGTACATTACCCTTGCCATATCGCTTGCGCCTTTATTTTACAAGCTTGCTCAACAAAAGTATAGTTTGGTTTTATATTAGCATACTTGACCGTTGTTTTGTCACTGCAAGGGGTTTTATACATGGAAGACTTTAGCGGCCTGCATATTTTCCACAAGCTGGCTCGAGGACAACATATAGTGGTGGAAGCCTTCGGCTCCTCCAACACACAGCGCCGTTTGCCAGGCATGACCTGGTTTGATTTTGTCGAACTTGCCTTTAAACAGCATTATGGCGGCGGCTGCGGCAACTTCATCAACTGCGGCATTGGCGGAGATACCAGCAGCGGACTGCTTGCACGCTATCAGAGAGACCTAGACGCATATAAGCCTGACCTGGTAATTATAACCATAGGCGGCAATGACAGCAGCACCTTGAAAAACATCAGCAAGGCGCAATTCAAAAAAAACCTGCTTGACTTGCAGAAGCGCATTGCCGATATGGGCGCTGAAGTCATTTTTCAGACCTACTACGCCTGTATGCTGGACCAACTCGAACAGGAAATGGCGGATAAGATGCTGGCTAATATGCAAAGCATCCGCGAGGTGGCAAAGCAAACCGCCTCGTCTCTGCAAGACCATTACCAACGCTGGCAGCTTTTGCAGGAACAACAACCTGAGCTGTATAGCATGCTTATGCTTGATCCCATGCATGTCAACGAAACCGGCAATGCCCTCCTGGGACTAGACCTCTTGGCAAGCCTTAAAGTGCCACCACCAGCAAGCTTGCAACATAGCTATAAAGCCGCATTCTTCGCCCAGCAACTCATAAATCAACTGGCCAGGCAATAGGTAAATAAGCAAAACCCGTCTAAACAACCTTATCTTTTTATAGCAAATATCACTAACCGAACTGGAGTTGTTTTTATGAAAAAAACCATCATCATCATAGTTTTAGCGCTTTTAGCCCTTTTTCTTTTGGCGGCCAGCTGGGTAATCTCCAGCCGCAACAGCCTGATTAACCAAGACGAAGCGGTCAACTTGCAATGGAGCGAGATAGACACGCAGCTACAGCGGCGCTCCGATCTGATCCCCAACCTGGTCAACACGGTCAAAGGCTATGCGGCGCATGAAAGCGAGATTTTCACAGCCGTCGCCGATGCTCGCAGCAAACTCATAGGAGCAAGTACACCAGCCGAAAAGGCCGGAGCAGAGACTGCGGTCAGTTCCGCCCTGAGCCGCCTGCTCGCCATCGCCGAGAACTATCCGCAGCTGAAGGCCGACAGCAGCTTCGTCAGACTGCAGGATGAGCTGGCCGGCACTGAAAACCGCATCGCGGTCGCCCGCGGACGCTATAACGGCGCAGTGAAGAATTTCAATGCCGCCATACGCATGTTCCCCGGCTCCCTGTTTGCCCCCGGCCTGGGATTTAGCCCCGCCGAATACTACGAACCGCCCGCTGGCAGAGCAGCGCTGGAACAGGCGCCAGAAGTCAGCTTCTAAGACGACATCAAGCTCATGGCGCAAAAGAATCATCAACGTCGCATCAATCTCAGCCTGGTGCTGCTTATCAGCATCCTGGCACTGGCTCTGTTCGCACTGGACCGCTGCCCTAAAAAAAGAGGCAGCTCTGACTCCCTCACCCAGCTGCCAGAGTTCAGTGCCCGCGTAGTAGACCTGGCCGGCCTTTTCCAAGAAGAGGAAAAAATGCGCCTCGAGCAGGAGATTGAAGCGCTGGAACAAGCCACTGGCGGACAAATGGGCCTGCTCACACTGCCGGAACTCAAAGGATGGAGCATCGAGGAATACAGCCTGAAACTAGCCGAAAAATGGCGCCCAGGCAACAAAGAACAAGATAACGGAGCCATCCTGCTTATATGCCTCAAAGAACGGGAGCTGCGTCTCGAAATCGGCTACGGCTGGGAAGGCTTTATCAATGACGCCAGAGCCGGTGACATCATCCGAGCCATGCGCCAATATCTGCAAAATGAACGCTACGCCGAAGCCAGTATCTACGCCATACACCAGGTGCAGGCTTTTGTCAGCGGACAGCAGCCAAAGACGCCAAGCGAGCTTGATGCAGATAGGCGCCCGCAGGAGACGGACGGGCAAGAGACCGACCTGCCCATGATCTTCTTCTTCTTTGGCATCCTGGGAGTCATACTGCTGCTCGCCCTGCTCAATAAAGGCGGGGGCTCAGGCTTCGGCAGCGGCGGTGGAGGAGGCAGCTTTAGCGGCGGAGGAATGCGCGGCTTCGGCGGCGGAACTAGCTTTGGCGGCGGCAGAGGCGGACGCTTCGGAGGAGGCGGAGCCTCAGGCAGATGGTGAGACTTGTCTTGCTCTGCCTTAGTGGGCCTTGATGTCTAAATTCCTGCCGGACGGCTTAGCAATTTTTTTTTGGCCGCAAAGCCACAGGGCTTTTACACAGGAGCTGTAGCATTGTCACTGCTTATAAGAATAATACTCTGTTTTATATTTCCGCCACTGGCAGTGGCCGACCAAGGCTGCGGCGCCTTCATGGTCGTCTTCTTTCTTACCCTGCTAGGCTGGGTGCCAGGCACGGTTGCCGCCCTGGTCATCGCAGTGAGCAAAGATAAAAAATAAAATGGCGGAGAGGCAGGGATTCGAACCCTGGGTACAATCGCTTGTACAACGGTTTTCGAGACCGCCCCGTTCGACCGCTCCGGCACCTCTCCGCTAAATTGGTCAAAAAACTAATTTATCACAAGAGACGCAACTTACAAGTCGGCAAAACTGTTTTGGGACACGAAGACAGACAAAAATGTACAAAAGCAGACGAAGTGAAAGCAGACTTTTTCTGCCTCAAGGATGAAACCATGAAATTCTTAAGTATCGAACCCTTGTCCGGAGCCGCCGGTGACATGATATTGGCCAGCTTGATTGACCTGGGAGCGGACCAGAAGGAAATCGTCCGCCTGATTAAAACCAGCGGACTGCAGGATTTTTCTTTGTGCTTCGAACGCAAACTGTGTAAACACGGCATAGTCTGCGCATACCTGAATGTATATACAGACGAAAAGGCGGAGCATGGGCATGGGCACGAGCACGAGCACGAGCACGAGCACGGGCACGAGCATGGACACGAGCATGAACACGCTCATGAACATGAACATGAACATGAACACGAACACGCTCATGAACACGAACATTCTTCGCCTCACGCTCACCGCGGTCTTCGAGAGATACTAGCGCTTTTGCACAAGAGTGAAATTCCCGCCCCTGCCAAGATTAACGCCGAAAAGGTCTTTCGTCGCCTGGCCGAGGCCGAAGCCGCCATACACGGTGTCAGCCCCGAGGAGATTCATTTCCACGAAGTCGGCGCGGTAGACTCCATTGTGGATATTTTCGGGGTCTGCATCGCCCTGCATTTACTTGGCGTCGAAAAGTTGTTTTGCCCGGGGCACAAGATTGGCTACGGCACGGTGCGTTGCGCGCACGGCATCATGCCGGTGCCTGCTCCAGCCACAGCCAAGCTGCTCGAGGGCCAAAAAGTCAGCCGCCTGCCCATAGAATCAGAACTGACCACTCCGACTGGAGCAGCCATTCTTACAGCTTTGAGCCAAGGCAGCCAAATACCGCCAAACGCACGCATCCTAGGCTGTGGCTACGGACACGGAAGCAAGGAGTTTGCTCTCATGCCCAACCTGGTGCGCTCCATTCTGTTTGAAAGCGAGGACGAGCAACAAGACGGCGAGCTGCTTTGCGACCAGGTGCAGGTGATCGAGTTTGAGACTGACGACCAAAGCCCGGAAAGCCTGGCCTATCTCATGGAGCAGCTGTACGAACATTCCGCGCTCGACGTATCCTTTACCGCCACTCAAAAAAAGAAAAACCGTCCGGGGCAGCTAGTCCGGGTGCTCTGTCGGCTCGAGCAGCAAAAAGGTCTCTGCGAGCTGATTTTGCGCGAGTCCAGCAGCATCGGCCTGCGGCTAAGCCAAAATCAAAGACTGCTGCTCAAGCGCCGCAGCATAGAGATAGACACGGCCTGGGGGAAGCTGCTCTGCAAGCAGGTACAGCGTCCCGGCGGCATCATTGAACTGGTGCCGGAATATGAGGCGGCAAGAAAAATAGCACTGGCCAATAATGTCCCTATAAGACAAGTATTGAACAGTGCCAATACTTGGCAGCAAAAGAAAACCGATTAGTTAGGCTCCGTCCAAAAAGCCCATGAACCACTAAGACACACGAGGCACACGAAGGCACACAAAAGAACAGCGGCCAGGACTTACAGTCTGTTGTCTTTTGCCTCAAGAATGCGCTGCAGAAAAACCTCGTTGATTACCTTCAGGCCATATTTTTCTGCTATCTCATAGCAGTCGTCGGTATTACCCCAGACATCTTCGGGCTGATGGGCGTCAGAGCTGGCCAGCACCTCGATATCATATTCTGCAGCCAGCTGCCAAAATTGCGCCACCGGATACATGCGGCGTATGCCCTCGGCATATTCTTTGGCCGGCTTGCGCAGGCCATAGGCATTAAGCTCCAGAGGCATGGCACAATCCTGGGCGCACTGTAATATGCGGCGCGAGCAAGACTCGGCGGCCTGGTCCCACTGCCATATGGACATGGCAAAAAGATCGGGGTGCGCCAGTGCCATATATAGGCCGCTACGCATAGTGTCACAAAGATATTCGGCATAGGCGTCTAGTTGCTCGGCATCCATAAGCTGACCGTAGATATTATGAAACTCGCCTTTATGCCAGTAAAAATGCGCCGCCCCCAGCAAGTAGTCCAAGCCTAGTTCACCAAGAAAATATTCTCGCTGAAAATCGCTTAGCTCGGGCACGAACTCACATTCCAGGCCACTCAATATATGCAGTTTGGGAAAATCGAGCACGGCTTTTTCTATGTCGTCCACATATGTGGGCAGATCACTCATATCCATGCGCACCTCAGACCAGCGCGAGTCCGGATGCGGACAATGATCGGTAAATCCCAGAACCGACACACCTGAATCAAGCGCGGCCTGACAGTAGTCGGCGACATCGCCGCTGGCATGCTTACACAAACGAGTATGCGTATGAAAATTGGCGCGTAACATGATTCTCCTCAAATAACACAATCCCGAAAAAACACGTCCCACTCGTCCCACAAAAGATACGTCCGATTCGTCCGATTCGTCCGATCCGTCCGATCCGTCCGACAAAACGATACGTCCGATACGTCCGATTCGTCCGATTCGTCCGATTCGTCCGACAAAACGAT
>JAAZIY010000351.1 GCA_012800625.1 Lentisphaerota bacterium | reverse complement strand
CCTGGCCAATAACGCCTTGTTTCTGCTTGGGCACGGCATTGGCGCTCCACAGTTGGCAAAAAACGACGACGAGGTTCTTTTGACTGGCTCGCCGGAGGAGTGGGGCTTTGAAGGCTCTGGGCTGAACTACGAGCTGATCCTCAAGCCCGGCGAAGTCACTATGGGGCATTTTTTAAATTTGGGGGACAGTTATCAAATGCTCATATCCCGCGGAGAAAGCATTGCATATCCCCGTCTGCCTTGCAATGAGTTGCATGCCATGATCAGGGTAAAAAGCGAAGTGCGCCAATACCTCAAGGAGCTGATTAATGTGGGCTGTGCCCACCATGTGGTTTTGGCAGCCGGTGATGCCTGGAGAGAACTGCAGAAGACCGCCGAGCTGATGCGCATCAAAACCGTAGTCGTGGAATAGGCGGGAAATTGGACACGAAGGCATTTTCTGCGCATCGGCCTATCTTTTTTGAAGTAGTCTAAAGGCTAGTAAGCAAGAGAGTAGCATGAAAGATTTTTCCCAGCTTAAGGTATTCCAGCGCATTGCCGCCGGCGAGCAGGTGCGGGTGATGGCGCTGGGCAGCTCCAACACCGAACGCTTTATGGTAGGCACGCACTGGTTTGACTACGTGCAGATCGGCTTTACCCATAAATTCCGGCGCTGGACGCAAGACCGCCAGAGTGTCGACAACCCGGCTTTGTTTCTAAATGCCGGCATCAGCAATCACACCACGGCTGAGCTGCTGCAGCGTTTTGACCGGGACGTAAGCCCCTTTAGCCCCGACTTGCTTATACTCACAGCCGGCATCAATGACGCCAATCCGAGCCGCGCAGTCAAGCTGCAGCAAACCAAAAGCAACCTGGCTGAATTGCGCAGCCGGGTGGAACAACTGGGCGGAGAGGTGATTTTTCAAACCTATTACTCCGCCGACATCGAGGCTTTGCAGAAAACCAGCCCGGGCTGGGCCGATAATTACGCCTTGTATACCGAGGCCATACGCCTGGTGGCCGGCGACATGCTTAACGACAACCACAGGCGCTGGGAACGCCTGCGCAAGAGCAATGTCAGGCTCTACCGCCTGCTGATGCGCGACCCCTTGCACATCAACCCGCTGGGCAACGCAGTCATGGGCTTGGACCTTATGCGCCGCCTAAAGCTTGAATTGCCAGATGAAAATCTTCCCTGGATTCGTGACGGGCTCTTTGCCCAATATAGTATGGACCTGTTAGAGGAGAAAGAGAACAATGAACCCAGTCATCCCCAAAAGTGAATTTGTCGAGCGCATTCAGGCTTTTCAAGCCGCCATGCAGGAGCAGGGGCTGGATGCGGTGCTGGTTTACGGCGATGAATATCGCAAGGAGAACCTGCGCTATGTCTGCAACTTCTGGCCTATCTTCGAGCGTGCCGTCTGCATGATAGGCAAATCCGGCGAGCCTACGCTGATAGGCGCGCCGGAGGGCGAGGTATATGCCCGCGAGATGTCGGTTTGGTCGAACTATTGCAATGTTAAGGAGTTTGCCTGTGTCACCGTGCCTGAGGAGATCGACTACCCTCTGAGCAGCTTCAGCAAGCTTTCCGACCTTATTCAGGGCGCTTTGGCCGGCGGCAAGAAGCTGGGCATAGTGGGGGTCTGGGACATACCTGCACCTATCTATGAGCGCATCAAAGAGGCGGCTGGCGAGGTGGAGATCGTTGACGCAGCCCCGATTATCTACAAGCTGCGCATGATCAAAAGCGCCAATGAGATCGCCTGCCTGGCCGAGGCCGGAAGACAGGCCTGCGAAGGATACCGAAAGCTGCTGGAGTACGCCGTGGAGGGCAATCCCGAGACCATGGCGGCTGGAGCCGCCGAGGGCGCCGCGCGCATGGCCGGCGCCGAGGATATCAACTTCATGGTCTTTGGCTCCGGAAAACGCACTGAGACGGTTATCGGGCGAGCCACCAACAAGATTATGCACAGCGGCGACATGCTGATGGCGGCCATGGCAGTGCAATACCAGGGCTATGTGGCCACCATAGAGTATCCTTTCGTGGTGGGCAAGGCCAGTGATGAGCAGAAGCGCTTCCTCAACGTGCTCTTCGAGGCGGCCAACTTGCAGCAGAAGTATCTGCGCGCCGGCGTGGTTTCCGGAGAGATGGTGCGCGCCGTGAAGGCGGTCTTCGCCAAGCACAATATGAGCCAGTACGACTTGTATCCGCCCATGCACGGCATAGGCCTGGCCGAGGCCGAAAGCCCGTATCCGGACGAAAACGCCACCTATCTCTTCGAGGAGAATATGTGCGTCAATAGCGATGTCTCGCTCTGGGGCTGCCCGGCTGGCTCCAATCGCATCGAAGAGGGTTTTGTCATCACGTCCGAGGGGCCGCGTTCGCTGACCCCCTTTATCCGTGAACTAGTGGCAAAGGGGGTATAAGCATGGCTGGCAAGAAAAACTGGTATTTTGCCGACGGCTATCTGCCTGAAAAGGTGGACAATGGCCTTATGGAGGCGCACGAGGCTCTGATGTTCTTCAATCCTTCGGGGCTTGCAGTGCAAGTAGAGCTGTCGGTGTTCTTTAGCGACCGGGCGCCTTTCAAGGGCATAATCATCGATGTGCCCGCTGAGAGGGTGATCAGCATACGTCTGGACAATCCTGCCGACCTGGGCGGCGCGCTGATTCCGCCGCTCACGCAGTACGCCTTGCAAGTGAGCGCTTCGGCGCCCATCGTCTGCCAGTTTGGCCGGGTTGACACTACACAGCAGGCGCTTGCCTACTATGTAGGTGTGGGCTACTGCGAAGACTAGCTCCAAAGCCGGGCTGAGCTTGCTCAGCCCGGAACCAATCAATGTCGATTCCGAGGTTGCCACATGAAAACGAACTTCTGATGGGACT
>JAAZIY010000350.1 GCA_012800625.1 Lentisphaerota bacterium | reverse complement strand
TCGTTTTCCTGCATCTCGCTGCCGAGCAAAAGTTGCCGTCTCGAGGAAAGCGGCACGCTGCGACAGGCCGAAAACAGAAATATGGCTAACAGAGAAAAGAATATTGCGTTACGCATCTGCATACTAGGCCTCCTTTTAGACTTTAGAGGGACAGATTATTTTGGACACTAAGACACACTAAGGCACATTTTTTTTGGCTTTTGTTTTTAGGCTGAGCCTAGCTTACAAAGTTCGCGTCCTGCTTGCAGCAGGAATTGAGCGAATGCCGGTCTTATTTCATGCGGCATGCGTCTGCTGCCCACCTCGTAGTTGAGGCTGCCCTCAAATTTAATATCTTTCAGGGCGCTCATCACTACGCTCCAGTCCACTGTGCCGGTAAACGGTGCGATATGCTCATCGTCCACGCCGTAGTTATCGTTCACGTGCAGCATTTTGAGTCTACTGCCCAATTTTTTCAGGGCAGCTCCCTGGTCCAGTCCGGCTATATTTGCATGCCCGGTATCCCAGCAGGCTCCGGCTCTGCCGCCGAAGTAGTCCACCAGGTCGGCCAACTCCTCTGCTGTGGAGCAGTAGCGGTGCATGGCTTCTCCGGCCCGTGGTCCACGCATATTTTCTATGGCGAGGCATACTCCCAGGTTATCGGCTTTGTCAATGAAGGGGCTTAGGTGTTCGATGCTGTGCGCCTTGGCGGCCTGTAGGTCAAAGTTTGGCACGGCGAAGCAATGCGGGTGTATAGCGGCATATTTGACACCGGCAAAAGCACAGGCTTCGATGGCCTGGAACACCGAGCGGTTGAAGAACTGCCAGCCTTGTTCGTCATTGTCTGCCGGATAGCTATAGGGCACATGCGCATACAAGAAGCTCAGCCCAAATTTTTGCGCTGTTTTTAGAGCTTCGGCAAGCTGTCTTTTCCAGTCGCCGCTGAAAAAGCTGGAACGACTCAGGTTCAAGTCCAAGGCCTCGAACCCGGCTTTGCTGCAACGCGCTACGGCTTCGGATAAGCTGGGGCTTACATCATTGTAGGGGGAAAAAAACAAATTTGTGGTACTGGAGATTAGCATGGCTTAAGTCCTGATATAGGGGTGAGAAACGGAAACGGAGTCTGTCCAAGCTTACTATAGGCCCTTCGTGACGGTTGGCAGAAATTGCGTCTTAGTGTGCCTTGGTGTATCTTAGTGTGTCTTAGTGTCCTTCCCCTTTATGCAACAGTGCGGCATAGGCTCCGTCGTTGTGTTTGTCGGGCAGCAGTGTTTGCTCTTTGATGAGGTTCAGACCGGGGTTGTCTTTGAGGATTGCGGCCACTTGCTCTTCATTTTCTTTTTTGTCTATGCTGCAAGTACTATATACCAGTCTACCACCTGGTTTGAGCAGCTTTAGGCTTTGGCGACAGATTTTGGCCTGCAGCACAATTAGCTCTTGCAGTTTGCGCCGGCTGAAAGTCCAGCGCAGGTCTGGTCTGCGTCCTATGACTCCTGTATTACTGCATGGCAGGTCTAGCAGCACTGCGTCCAGGCTTTTTTCCGGCAAGTCAGGTTGCAGTGCGTCGCAGGCTTCAATTTGCACATTTTTATGTTGTTGGAGGTTTTGCCGCAGCAATTCCAGCCGGTTTTCGGAGCGGTCGCGGCAGTATAGCTGGCCTTTTCCCTGCAGTGCCTCGGCCAACATTAGCGCCTTACCTCCAGGCGCGGCACAAAGATCGCCCAGTATTTCGCCTGGTTTGGCGTCAAGCATGGTAGGTGCCAGCAGTGTGGAGGGGTCTTGGGCATAGTACTGTCCAGGCTGAGCCAGAATTTGGCGCAGGCTGCTGTCGTTGTCAGGCCTATAGAGATAAACTTCGCTGTTTGGCGCCCAGTTAAAAGGGGCCAGTTTTTCCAGGCTGGGCGGCGGCGGCGCCTGGACTCCGGCGCAACGGCGCAGAAAAACTGAAGAGGGCTGCTGCCACAGTGCGGCACAGTGACGCAGCTGCTGCGGGGTCAGGCTCTTTTGCAGGCAGCTGTAAAGCTCCGAAGGCAGTTCGAGCTGCACATGCTCGGGTACCTGCGAGAAATGGCGTAGATAAGAGCTGTCGCGGGGCAATTTTGTCAGCTGACGCAGAATCGCATTTACAAATCCTGCCTCTTGTCGCGAGCAGTGCTGCTTCACATGCTCAACTGCTATGTTCACAATGTTGGGCGCTGTCAAGGCGTCCAAAAAAAACCATTCTGCCAGAGCCCACCAGAACACCTGGCGCAGCTGCGGTCTTATTTTTTTGCGACAGTGCTGCGCCAGAAGAAAGTCGAAGGAGCAGCGGTGTCTGCTGATGACTAGCAGCAAGTTTTGCAGCAACGCACCTAGCTCCTGCTCGAATATTCGGGGCAGAGCCTGCTCGTCCTTACTGCGTCCAAGCTGTTCTATGACTGCTGACAAAGATTTGCCGGCAACTGATTTGACATTGTGTTTGCTAGACATCTGAGTGCTGCGTGGAGTCAGGCTGCCTGAGCTGGGACTGCAGTCTGAAAAAGCCAGGCTGTCTGTTTTTATGGCTCAGGCCACTTGAAACTTTGCTTAGGCGGCGAGTTTTCACTTGAAAAGAGATTATAGTATTAGCTTGCTTCATTAGTATTGATTTTGCTTAAGCGTATACAATAGTCAATTTAGCTCCAAGTTCAAATACATTCAGGGATTAGCGCCATGAAAAAAAACATGCTCTATTCTTTTTCTCGGATTCTTGCTCTTGCAGTCCTGCTTCTTGTTTTTGCTGCCTGCGCCAATATGGGGCTTACTGAGCCAGTGCTGGGCACTCCGCATACTCCAGCCTACAGCCTTGGCTCTGAATATAGATACACGGCTTTAAGCCAAGCGGAGCCTCGTGCGGAAGTCAGGCTTGAAAAATATGATGATAGCAGCTTGCTTAGAGAGCTGGCCGCATTGCGTGCCGATTTCAGGGTCTTGCAAGAAGAAAACCAAAAAGTCAATTTACGTATGGAAAGCGTAGAGCGCGAGTTGCTCGCCAAGGATGCGCAACTCAAAGAACTGCAAAGCCTGCTCTCAGTGCTCGATGGACAGGTCGCCTCGGCTGACAGGCAATGGAGCGAGCGTATGGAAAACCTGAAAAGGAATATGGACGCCGAGCGCGAACAGCGTCATCTGCAAATGGAGAAGCTGAGCAGCAATGTCGCACAGGAGCTCTCCAGGGTGCAAAGCAAACCCGAGCCAGGCAAGAGCGCAAAAACAGGAGAAAAATTCATCGAGCTGGTCATACAAAAAGGTGATACCTTGAGCGGTATCGCCGCCAATAGCGGAGTCAGCGTGCAGCGCCTGAAAGAGTATAACGGCCTTAAAAACGACCAGATACGTATAGGGCAAGTGCTTAAACTACCGGTGAAATGAGCAAACCATAGTGCCCCTGTCCAAAAAGCCAATTCGACAGGAATTTGGACACGAAGGTAGACCGCGTCCAAAAAGCTCTTGAACCACAAAGGCACACGAAGGGGGAGGACACTAAGGGACACGAAGAGACACGAAAGCACACGAAGGGCTTATGC
>JAAZIY010000349.1 GCA_012800625.1 Lentisphaerota bacterium | reverse complement strand
ATACGGAGAAGAAAAAGGCAAGTAGATGAACCATGAGAACTGCTTCTATGAAGCAGTCAAGAATATCCACTGAAGAAATCTGCCGCATAGCAGGATAGGTTGGTTCTCGATGTGAAAAAAGAATAAAGCAAACGTAATATAAGTTTGGGTGACGCAATGGTTTTGACAGACAAAACGTACAGCGGGTTTTTTGTATAATTAAATGCACCTGGGCGTTTTTGTAATAGTAAATGCAAATAGGCTAAAAAACACGTGCGTTTAGTTTTACTACTTACAAATCGGCAAAACTGCATTTGGTGATGCTAATTATTCTTGGCATTTTTTGGCAATGGCATCATATTATTAGGGTTGGTCCTTTTTTTGTTTCCAGGATTTATTCATGTCTTCTGAAAATGTCGTAGAGCCGGTCTGGTCTTCGGCCAGTTCTGCCGCTTTGGATTTGCAAGGCCTGCTCAGTGCCCGTGTCTGGCCTCTGGTTTTTATTGCCTCGTTGCTGTTGTTGATCGGTCTGGGTTTGCCTATGGTCTACTCGGCGACGGTGCATAATTATGAGGCAAGGTTATTCTGGAATCAGATCGTCTGGCTAATAATCGCCTCTGTGATGGCTGTAGGGGTCAGCCTGCTGCCTTTTCGGTTTTTGGTACGTTACTCATTTTGGGGTTTGTTGCTTGTCAGCGGCTTGTTGTTTTACCTGGCCTTCGCCTGGTTGACTAACAAGCTTTACCCCGGCTCACTGCATTATTTTCCCTTTTGCAGCGAGATAAAAGGAGCGGTGCGCTGGCTCAGGCTAAGCATCGGCTCGCATGTCTGGCAGATACAGCCCTCCGAGTTTGCCAAGGTCTTTCTGCTTTTATTTCTGGCCTCGTACTACGGCACTTTGCCGCGGAAGGAAATAAAGAGGCTGACAGCTGGCATCCTGTTGCCGGGCTGCACGGTGGGCGCCGTGCTTTTTTTGATCCTTCTAGGCAAGGACCTGAGCAGCACGGTGATTACCGGAGCCACTTGTCTGGCCATGATGTTTTATGCCGGCGCCAGAATACCCTACCTGTTGTTGATTGTCGCTCTGGGTCTGCTGGTGGGCACCGCGGCGATCAAGATGAGTCCGGAAAGACAAAGCCGCATGACTTCGTATAAGAATCCGGAGGCCGAACAGCTTGGCGACGCCTTCCAGCTTTGGCGCTCGCAACTGGGCATGGGGGGAGGCGGCCTGAAGGGCAGGGGTTTCTCCAAGGGGGTCATAAAGACATTTTTGCCGGAGGCGCATACCGACTTCATTGTGGCGGTGATTGGCGAGGAGCTAGGTTTTCTGGGTGTCTCGCTGGTGTTTTTTCTTTATTTAAGCTTGTCCACCAGTATAGTTTTCATCGCTCGGCAATGTCGCGGGCGCCCTGAGATGCTTCTTTGTTTGGGCATAGCCACCTTGTTTTGCATGCAGGCCCTGATCAATATCGGTGTGGTCAGCGGTTGGTGTCCGACCACCGGGGTGACTGCGCCATTTTTGAGCTATGGCGGCTCCAGCCTGATGGTGCTGCTTATCTGCAGCGCTCTGGTCATCAAGGTAAGCATGCGCAATTTATATCTCATTTGGCAGGAGATCACCGAGTCGCAGTGGCACTTGACCTATAAGGCTAGCGACAGTATCAAAGCCAAGCGCTCTGTGAGACAGGGGAGCCACTAGGCCAGACTAATTCAAAGCCTGTTCAAAAGCTAATTAGACACGAAAATAGAGCAAGATACGCGAAGTCACACGAAGTCATAGCATTAAAGGAGTTTAATCATGATGCGTCCCTATGAAGAATCCGACCTGGCCATAGTCATGGACATAGCCAACCGGGCTTGGGCTCCCATACGGCAAATGGCCAGGCAGGCGCTTGGCGATCAGATCAGCGATCTGCTCAATCCTGAGGGCGACGACAAAAGCAAAGGAGAACAGGTAAGAAGCCAAGCGGAAAACGACCCGGGGCAATTCTGGGTTTGCGAGGAGCAGGGCAAGATTGTTGGATTCATCACTTTCGCTGTGAATAAAAATACGAGCAGCGGTGAAATCTTGAATAACGCGGTTGATCCTAGCTGCGGCCTGAAAGGCATAGGGCAGCAGATGTACAAGGCGGTGCTGGAGCACTTTCGTGCTGCCGGGCTGACATATGCCAGGGTGGGCACCGGTCTGGACTGGGCGCATGCCCCGGCGCGGCGAGCCTATGAAAGAGCCGGGTTTAACCGCAAGCTAGAGAACGTGGTTTATTATATGGAACTATAGACGGCTAGGGCTGAGAAGGGTACTTAGGTATATTTTAGACCCCGTCCAAAAAGGGGGGCATAGTAGTAGCGCCTCTACGAGGCGCCGGTTTTGATGGCTGCCTGCACCCCAGGCTAAAGCCTGGGGTTAAGCATGGTTATGCGCCTACGGCGCAAATAGATACGATGTTTTATAGTAAACCGTGCTAAAGACTAAACAGCTCTTTTCTGCGTGACAATTCATCAAATGATTTTGACTTTTTCTCTAGTGTTGACCTTGGTTAGATACCTTCAAAAGCAAAATTTTTCTGAAAAACGCATTTATTGGCAGAAATTTTAATTTTAGACGAAGATGACTTGCTGTGCCCTAGTGTGGCTTTGTGTGTCTTAGTGTCCAAAATTCTGCCAATCCAGCTTTTTGGACGGGGTATATTTTAGTGTTTTTTTCCATTGTCGCTGCCGGTTATTTTTTGATGTCCAGGCCTATGTCAATGGCTGGGGCGCTATGGGTCAGGGCGCCGATGCTGACAAAGTCCAGTCCCAGTCGGCTTAGGCTGGGCATTCTTTGCAGGGTTATATTGCCGCTGGCTTCGGTTTTGGCTCGGCCGGCGATAATTTCTATGGCCTCTAGCATGGTCTGCGCGCTCATATTGTCCAGGAGTATATATTCCACGCCGGCTTCGGCGGCGGCCTTGACTTCGTCCAGGTTATCGGCCTCCACCTCGATTTCCAGTTCGGGGTATTTTTCCCGGCAGGCTTTCACTGCCAGGCTTATCGAGTCTGGCCCCAGCAGTTTTGCCAATTCGCGGTGATTGTCTTTGATCATGATGCGGTCGTACAGTCCGATGCGGTGATTTTGTCCGCCGCCCATTTTGACGGCATATTTTTCCAGCAGTCTCATTCCCGGGGTTGTTTTGCGTGTGTCGAGCACCTTGCAGTTGCTCTCGCCTAGGCTGAGCACGTATTTTCGGGTGAGGGTTGCTATGCCGCAGAGTCTTTGCAGGAAATTCAGTGCGGTTCTTTCGCCGGTCAGTATGGCTCTGGCGTTTCCTTCGACTTTGGCCATGACAGTGCCTGGCTCGCAGAGCTGTCCTTCTTCCACCAGGCAATCCAGCTCCAGGTCACTACAGAGTTCTTTGAAGAGGATTTCCAGCAGCGGCATGCCGGCGCAGACGCATTGCTGTCGGTTAACAAACTCCGCGCTGGTATGCAAGTTAGGCGGCACGATGGCCAGGGTTGTGGCGTCGCCGGTGGCCACATCTTCAGCAATCGCTTGTTGGCAAATTGTTTGCAGGTATTCTTTTGGCAGATTCATTTTTGTTTATTTTCCGGAATATGGAATTGCATAATAGTTACCACTGCCAGCATGGCGGCAGTTTGCGCAAAGATGAGCGCCACGCCGCTGGGCGGCAGCCAAAGCAGGGTTAAGGCTCCGGCACCTGAGATAAAGCAGAGCAGGCATACCAGGAGCACGGCATATGGTCTAGTCAGCCCCAATTTAGTAAAGCGATGCGAGATATGGCGGTTGTCGCCGATGTAGAAGGGCTGTCCCAGGCTTTGTCT
>JAAZIY010000348.1 GCA_012800625.1 Lentisphaerota bacterium | reverse complement strand
CCCGTGTATAGCGGTTGTAGTTGTGCGGCGCGTCACAGTGAAAGTTGGCCAGGTTCTGCTCGGCGTCAAAGAGGCGGTAAACCTGCTGCAAGGCCGGAAACTCGTACTGCGGCAGCAGGTTGGTCCAGTCCTGGGTGACCGAGGGCAGCAGCATGGGGCGGGGAGCCAGGGCCGAAACGATGTCAAAGCTGGTGACCCCGTTGAGCCGCAAAAGCGGGCCTTCCTCACAAAGACAGCCGCCTTGGAAATGGGCGGAGAGCATGCATACCGGCGCGAGCACCTTGATGCGCTCATCGAGCAGGGCCAGCGTCCAGGTCTGGCTGGCTCCGCCGGAGGCTCCGGTACAGCCCAGGCGTTCTTGGTCAACTTCTGGCATGGAGCAGAGGAATTCGAGGGCCTGCAGGCTGTTCCAGGTTTGCAGGCCAAAGGGGCTGACTCCGTGCAGAGCTGCCGGCAGGCGCAGCGGTTTCTCCCAGCGATGCAGCAGCTCGTCGTTGTCGTTGTAGCCTATCATGTCGTAGCTGAAGACGACAAAGCCCAGCCTGGCCAGCATCAGGCAACGCATGGGTACCGAGCCGCGTTCATCATGATGCAGGCGTCCCTTTTCCCAGTGACCGTGTGGACAGAGTATGGCCGGCGCCTTGGACTGGATCATGCCGGGCATATACAGATTGCCGGTGAGCTTCAGGCCGGGCAGGGTCTCCATGCTGACCTTGGCGATTACGCAGCCCTCATAGGCAGTGTGTCCCCAGACCCTGGGCTGCAGCTCGAGCGCCTCGAACTGTGGCAGCATACCGGCGGCCAGCCTGACCTGCTCGAGGGTGAAATCCTTGCGCCGCCGCCAGTCTTCCAGACTGTCCGGCGCCAAGGCCTGCCAGGCATAGTCGTTGTGCTTGACATCAAGCAGACGCTGGTCGGTGAATAAACTGGACTTGCCTAAAAGAGTAGGAGGCTCGGGGCTGCCGCTTTGCATAAATTGGCCTTGTTGTTAAGAGGAGCGCTTAGGGGGGAGAATGAAAAAGATTAGCCAAAGGGACAAGCGCCGCCGGCGCAGGAGGAGGGGGCAGGGCAGCTGTTAGTGATCGAGCAGCTCTGGGAAGGGCCGCTGCTCACACCGGCGCTGAAACTGGAAAGCAGCTTCTCAATCTGCTCACCCTGACATGAGGGACAGGGCGGAGCCGACTCGCCAAGACGCTTGTGAAGATGACTGAATTGATGACCACATATCTTGCATTTGTATTCGTAGATAGGCATGATATGATACTCCTGATTAGGGTTTAGCTGCTGCCCAACTTCGTCTGCCTTTGTGTTTAACACTCTACCCGATTGGCATTTTGAAGCGGAGCGGGTTTAAGCGGCGGCTCGTCGTTCTGCGCCTTCTATAAATTTAGCCGAAAACCGTAAAAATGCAAGACCGACCGGCTCCTCGCCATAACCGAGCCGCCTAGCCCAGGCAAAACCCGAGCCGGCTGAGGCCCTGCGTTGCTTTCATGTGCAATTATGTGTCGTCGGCTCTCTTTTTTCACATAAAAACGGCGTTTGACTGGCATAAAGCGGCGATAGACTATACATTATCCAACTGCTTCAGCTTCATATCTAGTTTGAGGAATTTTGTAAAAATGCGGGAACTACGACGTTTTGTTGAAATCGTGAAGCAATTGCGCTCCGAACATGGCTGCCCTTGGGACAAGGCGCAGACCCATCTTAGCCTGCGCCGTTGCCTGGTCGAGGAATGCGGCGAGTTTCTTGACGCGCTCGAGGAGGAAGATGTGGCCGGCATGCGTGAAGAACTCGGCGACCTGCTCCTGCAAGTGGTGCTGCATGCCCAAATCGCTGCTGAAGCGGACAATTTCGACCTCGAAGACGTGGCCGGCGATGCCTGCAAAAAGCTGCTGCGCCGCCACCCGCATGTCTTTGCCCAGGAAAAAGCCGATTCGCCAGAACAAGCACTGCTTAATTGGGAAAAGAGAAAACTCGAAGAGCCGGATAAGAAAAAACAAAGAAGCTCGGCGATGGACGGCGTGCCGCGCAGCATGCCGGCCCTGGCTCGAGCGCAAAAAACCCTGGGCAAAGCGGTCAAA
Organism: Lentisphaerota bacterium; assembly: GCA_012800625.1. Lineage (GTDB taxonomy): Bacteria > Verrucomicrobiota > Lentisphaeria > Oligosphaerales > Oligosphaeraceae > JAAZIY01. The sequence goes on along the minus strand of JAAZIY010000348.1, from coordinate 1,678 downwards.
AATGGCTTTCAGTGGCAGAAACAAGAGCAGATACTGGACAAAATTGACGAGGAGCTGGGCGAACTGAAGCTGGCCTTGCAAAAAAACCAAGGCGCTGCCGTGCAAGAGGAACTCGGCGACCTGCTGTTCAGCCTGGTCAGCCTGAGCGCCTGGCAGGGCTTCGAGGCCGAGGAAGCAATGCAGGCCGCAGTGGCGAAATTTATGCGACGTTTCCGCAACATGGAAAAGTCCCTGAAAGGCACAAATCAACGACTGCCTGACTGCCGTCCCGATGAACTGCTGAAGCTCTGGCAAGAACAGAAGAACTCCTGAAATATGTACGAGCATGTGCAGAATAATAAGCTAAGCCCTCATGAGCCGAAGCAAGAGAGACCAGGCAGCCGCTCCGTAGATGCCTGGAAAAGCTTCGAGCCGCAGGAGGCATATATGCGGGAGGTGGGGCGCTTCGAACTGCTGAGCGCCGAAGAAGAAAGAGCGTTGGCAAAAAAATACGCCGAGGCTAAACATAAAATGCGGGAAATCCTCTTCGAGTTTCCCGCATTCCTGATGAGCAGACTGCAACAAGTGCTGAATGATAAACTCGAGGAATATAAACAAAAAGATGGCAAAACCCTGGAGCTGGAGGAAATCAACCTGCAAAAACAGGATGATGAAATCGCCGAAATGCTGAAGTGGGCCGGGGAACAAAGCGTCAACCTGAAAAGATGGCGCCAGACAGGGCCAGCCATGGATATATTCCGTAATGAGTTCCTCAGAAGATTCAATGCGCTGGAAATGAAGGATGACTTCTTTGATGAAAGCGCGCAGCAGCTCTGCGAGGAAAACCAAGCGACTGGGGATGAGCTGCTTCTGTTGAAAAAATTACAAAAGGCCAGGGAATTGAGCCTGGAGGCTAAGCTGAGCCTGGTGCAGGCCAACCTGCGACTGGTGATTAGCATAGCAAAAAAATATGCCGGCGGACTGCTGCCGCTGCCGGACTTGATCCAGGAGGGCAATTTGGGGCTGATGCGGGCAGTGGAAAGCTACGACTACAGCCTGGGATACCGCCTGAGCACATATTCTACATACTGGATCAGGCAGGCCATGAGCAAGGCGCTGGCCTCACAGGGCAGAGCAATACGCATACCAATCAACACCCTGCGCCTGCTAAGCAAAATCAAACAGTGCGAACAGAGCCTGCTGCAAAAAAACGGGGTGCTGCCGGAGCATCACGAGATCGCCGCCAAACTGCATATCTCCGGTGCCAGAGTCAGCGCCCTGCTAAAAATGGCGCAGCAGCCTATATCGCTGCAAAGCCTGCGCCACGAAGACCAGGACTGGGAAGAGACATTGGCGGACAAGAAAACCGTGCAGCCCTACGAGCAAATCGATTTCAACGCGCTCAAGGATACGGTTAATAGTGCCCTTAATACACTGGATGACAAAGAAAAAGAAGTGCTGCAAAGAAGATTCGGACTTAATGACCAAGAGGCCGAAACGCTGGAGCAGATTGGACAAAGACTGAACCTGAGCAGCGAAAGAATCAGACAAATCGAAGCCGCAGCACTGAGAAAACTGCGAGACCCGGAGAAAAACAAGTTCTTCGCAGGATATGAATAAACTTTTGTGACTTGGTATGACTTGGTGTGACTTAGTGTGACTTAGTGTGACTTAGTGTGACTTAGTGTGACTTAGTGTG
>JAAZIY010000347.1 GCA_012800625.1 Lentisphaerota bacterium | reverse complement strand
CTGGTACTGTGTCATGTGCTGACACCGTGCCGTGTATCACTGCTGCACTCTATGTCATGCTGGGAACTATGAAAATTTAAATTGTCAAGTTGAGTTGTTTCTGGTCAGTATGTACAAGAAAAACCCGAATATACTGTATAGAAAGAAAGCGAATCTGCTTAGCAAAGTTTAACAATTTATTTTTTCATGGTTCCTTAGTGTCCAAAGTCCTGCAAGAGACAGCTTTTTGGACAGGGTCAGTATAGCGCCATAGGCGTAAAACTAACAATAAATAGCTTTTCAACCTAATAACTTTTTCAGACGGGGTCGAAAGCAAATCAGAATGCGATATATCTTACATCAATGGGCCGGTCTATGTAGCCTGAGAGCCGGTCTGGGGCAGGTGAGGCTGTACGAACCGGCAACCCAGGATGAGCTCTGGGAGACCCTGCGAAGCCTGGAAAGGCCACCGCTGATTTTGGCTCGAGGCAGCAATCTGGTCGGCGCCGACAATGCGCAGGCCATGCCAGTGCTGCGCCTGCCTAAAAGTGCGGAGTTTGCCCTCGTGGAGCAACTTGGCCCCTGCGTGTTTAAACTGGGTGCGGCCCTTAGCCTGCTCGAGACCGCCAAGCTGCTGGCCGCCAAGGGCTGCGGCGGCCTTGCTGCACTGGCCGGCATCCCTGGAAGCCTGGGAGGGGCGCTGGCCATGAATGCGGGCGCTAATGGCGAAGAAATCGCTGCCCGGGTACGCGAAATGCGGGGCTGGGACCTGCGCTCGAACCAGCCCTGGAACTGGCGCAGGGAACAGGGTGGCTGGGGATATCGCCGCTCGCCAATCGGTAAAGATATACTGATTCTAGAAACGATATTGGAACTGCAGCCGGCGCATCCCGAAGAGGAGAAGGCCGCGATTGACGCAGAGCTGCGCCGACGCAGACTGATAAATCCCAAGGGGGCCAGCGCCGGCAGTGTCTTTCGCAATCCAGACGCGCAAAACCCGGCCGGCAGGCTGCTGGAACTGGCCGGCTGCAAGGGGCTGGCGCGAGGAATGTTCCGGGTCAGCCAAAAACATGCCAACTGGATAATCAATACCGAGAGAAAACCTGGCTCGGCCACAGATTGCCGTCTTTTGGTAAACGAAATGAAAGCACGAGTGCTGGAGAAATTCGCCGTCGAGCTGCAATGTGAATGGAAATGGGCCGCTGAACTTTGAGGCCTTTGAAAGCGAAGACACGGTGTCTTCTCCCCCCGTGGCATACTTTTTGAACGGCTTAGCCTAGCCTTTGTGACACAATGAGCTATATTGTCAAGGTGCCGTTTTTGGCTTGGGTTAACTACAGGAGTATTCTTATGCGTTTACGTTTTCTTGCCTTGTTCTTGTTTTTCTTTTTCGCCCTTAGCCCGCTTTTTGCTGCCTCGGTATTGGGCTTTTGGAAGACGATCGATGACGAGTCTGGTTTAAAGCGCTCCATAGTCGCTATTTATGAGCATGATGGCAAGGTTTTCGGGCGCATTATTGTTACCTTTGACGAGCAGGAGCAGGTGAAGGATACCATTTACCGGCCCGCCGCGCGTGCCGAGAAGCTGCCGCAGCAACCTTATATGGCGGGCTTGGACATTATCTGGGATATGCAGGAGGACGCCGCCAAGGCACGCTGGCACAAAGGCAAAATACTGGACCCGAAAAAAGGCAAGGTCTACAATAGCGAGCTAAGCTGGAACCAGGAACGGCAATGCCTGCAGGTGCGCGGCAAAATAGGCCCCTTCGGACGCAACCAGTTCTGGCTGAAAACCGTGGCGGAAGACTTCCCCGAGGATTTTACCATGCCGGACTGCCGGGAATGGACCCCAAAAATTCCCGCCCTGTGACGCTAAGACACACGAAGAGACACGAAGACACACGAAGTTTAGACTTGCAGTTCCAGTCCGTCGTATGCCACCAAAATGCCTTGCGGGTTAAGGTATTGGCATAGCTCCTCGTGTGTATTCAGGCAATTGTGCGAGAAATGGTTGGCGTAAACCGGGGTCTTCTCGTCTATGATGCCCAGCTCCAGCATTTTCAGCCTGAACTCGATGTTTGTTTCCGCTCCCATGTGTCCTTCGCGCATATGCTTGTGCTTGGGGTGCGCACCGCCGCAGCAGTCTAGCAGAGCCAGGTCTATCTTGCAGCCTGATAGCAGCTCCCAGGCCTCAGCCTCAGGAAAACCAGTGTCGTTGGCGATTAGCAGACTGCGCCCCTGGCGGGTGAAGACAAAGAAATAGGGCTTTTCAGTGGGTGCGTGTTTGGCTGGTATCGGTAGTATATGCAGACCGTCGGCGAGCACTTCGCGTCCGGCCTCCAAGATATGGCTTTTCAGGAAAATATGACTGAAGTCCTGATGTTCGGCTTCAAGGCCCAGGGATGCGCGTAGCTTATCTACCACTGCCTCGTTGCTGTATAAATCAATGTCGCTGCTCACTACGCTGTAGCCGCGACGGCGCCAGTGCAGCTCCACCGGACTGAAATGGTCTGAATGTGAATGCGTCATAACCAGGCGGCGTATCTTCAGCAGGTCCACATTGAAGGCGTTTACCTGCCAATAGATATCCGGGCCGTAGTCGACCAGGGTGTCCTCGTCAATCAGATAACAAGTGCGCCGGCGTAAATCCTTGCCACCATGCTGAAGGGCATGCTGACAAACACTGCACTCGCACCAAAGAGCCGGCATGGCCTCGGCAGCGGCAGAACCTAATACCTTGACTTTCATGAAAATACCTGAGTTGAACCTGGGGTGAATGGGAAATGCCTACGCTAAAACTGGAAGAGGCCATCGCAGGCCAAAACATAGAATATATCGCCTGAGTACAAAAATTCATGGCAAGCGCGGGCATAAAGACTATATTTCTTCTTTACCACTGCCGCCTTGGTTTTGGGCAAATCAGGATATCGCACAGCAGGCCAGGGTGGGACTGAGCGGCTTATGCGACGCAGCATAAGCCCTAGTGTGCCTTCGTGTCTCTTCGTGCCCCTTAGTGTCCTCCCCCTTCGGATGCCTTTGTGATTTAAGGGCTTTTTTTACGGGGTCTATTTAGATCGAAACCTAATCGAATAAGCATAATGGATAAAGAGAAGAAAAAAAACGTCGTGGAAACCGAAATGCCAGACAGCGAAGCCGCCGCCGATGCGGCAGCGGAAAAAGAGAGCAGCGGCGCACCCAAGTCGCCGCAGGAACTGGTCGGGCATATTAGGGATGTGTTTGAAAAAATGGGCTTGGATGTTCTTGCTACCCCTATCGAGTCCATGAACCCCGGCTTCAGACCCGCAGCCGCTGCGCAAGAGGCCGAAAACGAGGCGGAGAAGCCTGGCGGGCCTCTGCAGGTGGTTAAGGAGTTTTCCTTTAAACCCAAAGAAATACGCGACTATCTGGACCGTTTTGTCATTAGCCAGAACGAGGCCAAAAAGGTGCTGGCCACCGCTATCTGCGACCACTATAACCACGTGAGACGCTGCTTGGAAAATCCGGAATTGGCTCGGCGCGAGTTCTCCAAGCATAATGTTATCATGCTAGGCCCCACCGGCGTGGGCAAGACCTATCTTATGCGCTGCATTGCCAAGCTCATAGGCGTGCCCTTCGTGAAAGCCGACGCCACTAAATTCTCCGAAACCGGATACGTGGGCTACGATGTCGAGGATATAGTGCGAGACCTGGTGAAGGCCGCCGACGGCGACATCGAGTTGGCCAAGTACGGTATCGTCTACCTGGACGAGATCGACAAGATCGCCGGCAGAGGCAGCGAAGGCGGCGGCAAAGACGTCTCCGGCAGAGGAGTGCAGATAAACCTGCTCAAGCTTATGGAGGACACCGATGTCAAGCTAATCGGACAAACCGATATGCTAGGACAAATGCAGGCCATGATGGCATTGCAGACCAGCGGCAAGGCGCCCCCAGGACTGATAAGCACCAAGTATATACTCTTTATCGTCAGCGGAGCCTTCGACCGCATGAGGGAAATCGTCAAACGGCGACTGGGAAATGCACAGATCGGCTTCCATGCCGTAGATGAAAACCAGGCGGCTGACAGCGACGCCGCAGTGCTGAAACAAGTGCAAACCCAGGATTTCGTTAAATTCGGCTTCGAACCGGAGTTCATTGGCAGGCTGCCGGTGCGCGTCGTTCTCGATGAACTGGATGTCGCCGATCTCGAACAAATTCTGCAAGTGGCTGAAAACGGCATCCTGCAGCAGTATGAGGAGAATTTCGCCGGATATGACATAGAGCTGCAGTGCAAAGCGGAGGCCCTGCACGAGGTGGCCCTGCGTGCCGTGCAGGAAAAAACCGGCGCACGAGGCCTGATGACTATCCTGGAACGCCTGTTCCGCGACTTCAAGTTCGAGCTGCCCGGCACCGGCGTAAAGCTGCTCGAGCTAAATGAGGCCCTGGTCAAACAACCAGAGGTTGAGCTGCAAAGGCTCTTGCAGCTCAACGAGGAGCTGACCGCAAAGCTCAAGCTGCAAGAGGTATACGAATTCGCCAAACGCTTCGAGCAGCTGCATGAGTTGAAGATAAATTTCAGCGAAGAAGCCGCGCTCTGGCTGCAAAATGAAAGCGGCAAACAGAACAAGACCGTGCGCGGTTTTTGCGAGGAGCGCTTCAAAGACATACATCACGGACTGCTCTTGTTGGCCAGTCATAGCGGTAAGAAGGAGTTCGATTTCGATCTCAATGCCGTGAGTGCACCCTCGGAAATCATCGCCGCCTGGATACGCGATTCGCTCAAACAAAAGGAGGCCTGAGATGAAAAGCTTTGAACAGCTTTTTGCCGAGTTAAGCGCCAAGGCCGAGGCCGCCGACCCTAGCTCTGGCACCGTCAGGGAGCTAGAAAAAGGCAAGCATTTTATCGGCAAGAAGATCGTCGAGGAGGCCGCCGAAGTCTGGATGGCCGCCGAATACGAGGGCAAAGAACGCTGCGCCGAAGAAATCTCGCAGCTGCTCTACCACTTGCAAGTGATGATGCTGGCCAATGATATCAGCCTGCAGGATGTCTATCGCTATCTTTGAATTGACTAGATGTTACATAGTGTCCTTATTCTTCAATACCACAGGCAGGTCCGGAAATCATGTTGAAAATCGCACTTCCCAACAAAGGCTCGCTCTCAGAGGATTCGCTCAAGCTGCTGCGCGAGGCCGGTTATAAGCTGCGCCGCGATAACCGCGAACTGAGCGTCATTGACGCCGACAACCATATCGATTTTCTCTTCCTGAGACCCCGGGATATCGCCGTGTACGTCGCTGACGGCGTGCTGGACCTGGGCATTACCGGACGTGATCTGCTGCTCGACAGCACTGCGCCGGCTCAGGAGCTGATGGCTTTGGGCTTTGGCGGCTCGCGTTTCTGTTATGCTGCGCCCGCCGCCAGTCAGCTCAGCAGCCAGGAGTTCGCCGGTTTGCGCATCGCCACCTCTTATCCTAATATTGTGATTGCCGACCAGCTTCAGCGCAACTGTCAGGCCGAGATCATCAAGCTGGACGGTGCAGTCGAGATTTCCATCGAGCTAGGCGTGGCTGACCTCATCGCTGACGTGGTTGACAGCGGCGCCACTCTCAAGCAGATGGGGCTGAAAATTATCGGCGAGCCTATATTATTCTCCGAGGCCATTCTTATAGGCAACCACAGAACCGACCCGGAGTCACCGGCCATACACCGCTTTATGCGTCGCATCGAGGGCATCATAGTGGCGCGTTCCTACGTCATTGTCGAGTACGATGTCAAGGACCAGCTGCTTGCTCACTGCTGTCAAATCACCCCGGGCATCGAGGCACCCACCGTCTCGCCCCTGAACAAGGCTGGCTGGTGTGCAGTCAAGGCCATGGTCAGGCGCAGCGAGCTAAACACAGTCATCGACCAGCTCGAAGAAGCCGGAGCAAACGGCATTATCGTCAGCGATATACGCACCTGCCGGATTTAACTTTACGACCTTTGCGACGGGAGCGGGAGCGGGAGCGGGAGCGGGAACGGGAACGGGGAGCACGCTAAAGCGTGTACTACATACGCGGGATCTTT
>JAAZIY010000346.1 GCA_012800625.1 Lentisphaerota bacterium | reverse complement strand
GTCTGTTCAGCCCGGTTGAGATGCGGCAGAGCCGACTCAAAAAGCAAGCGCAGCTCCCCGAGCGTTTTGCGTTCTGCCTCAAAGCCCGCCAAATTCAGGGCTGACATACTGCTTCTGGCACTACGAAACTGAGTGCAGACGCGCTGCAAGACGGCGTTGCTTTCGCGGCGCTGCGACTCTCGCCAGTTAGCCCAGGCTTCTTTCCAGCTATTCAGCCGTCTTTTCTCCGACTCGGTCAACAGCATGGCTTCGGCGCTGTCCAGCAGGCTGCGTATCTCCGCCTCATCGCGCATATATCTGGAGCGCCGCAGCTCGTCCAGGCTGGCTAAAAGCTCTTCGGCATTTCTGCTTCTTTCGCCCTGTTCGCTCAGTGCCGACTTAAGTTTGTGTTCCATGCTTTGCAGCTGGGCCTGATTGTAAATCCTGGGGCGGTAGCGTTTCAGATTGTCCAGCTTGTCCTGCATTTCCTGGAAGCGAGCCTGCTCGTAGTCATCTTTCAGCTCTTTGAGCACGCTTAGCAACTGTCGCTTTTGCTGCCAGCCATAGCCGAGAAGAGCCAAGAACAGCAGAACCAGAGCCGAGAAAACCGAGATTGCCAGGCGGCGCAGGTTTTTTTGTCTTTCTTGCCGGCGGTTCATCTCGAGCAAGCGGGTTTCGACCTGTTCTTGCAGGCCTTCGGGCAGCCTGCCAGGCTCGGCTTGCAGCTCTTGCCAGGCCTGGCGCAGCTCGGCGGGCTTCAGGCTTTCGGTGTTAAAGGCACTGCGGAACTCATTTAGCTGCCGTTCAAACTCTGCCTGCTGCGCCAGCTCCTGCTTCTTGGACGCCAGCAGCTCCTCGGCTTCTTGCAGGCACTGTGCCCAGCCCTCGGGCTGCTGATAAAAAGCCTCTTCGCCCTCCAGGTCCTGCCCTCTGGGCAAAAGCCGGCTCAGGCTGGCTAGGTCCTGCTTCTGCATCGCCTCCTGCAGGCGTCGGAGTAAATTTTCCCCCTCCAGTTTAAGCTCGGCGGCTTTTTCGGCCTGCAAGGCTCGATTCAGGCGGCGCAAAATCTCCGGCGGAGCTGGCACCACCCGCTGCGGGTGGCTTAGCTCGGCATACACCTGGCGCAGTTGAGCCAAGTCATCTTGTTGCAAGGCGAGCTGTGCTTTTTCCAGCCAATTAGGCAGGTCGGCCTCCTCGAAGGTCTGCAGATTGCTTTGCCAGCTGCTGTTATCCGGGTCGGCCTGGCGAATTTTACGCAATACCGGGATGGCCTCGGCCTGCAGCCCCTGGTATACCAGGCGGCGGAATTCGCGCAGCAATGGCTGCAAGCCCTTTTCTTGCGTGCAGGCTTGGCGCAGTTCTTCGAGCGTCTCGGTATGCAACAAGGGGGGCTTGCGCAGCCCCAGGTCGTCGCAGACCACCGCCCATCTCTTGGCATGCTCGAACTGCACCAGGGCGGCCAACTCGAGCAGATTAGGCGCGCTGTGCGCCTCGTAGACCGCCTCGGAAAGCAGCCCCTTGTGCAGATACTCCGCAGAGCGCTGCAGACGGGTGTTGACCAGCGAGCAAAGCTCGGCATACTGCTCGGCAAGCTCTTCGAGCAGAGCCTGGTTGTCTAGCTGACGGTTTTCAAGGATTTTACTCAGCTGTTGAATTAAATTTTGCTCCGGAGTCATAAATCGTCTTCCTTGCTACGCGGTTTCAAGCTGAGCATATTGATTTTACGCTGCGGCATAAGCACAAAATCCCGGCGTTTGGCGCTGCGGCCTTGTCCTTCCCCTGCCGCCTCGTCCTTTTTTTTATTTTCCATACTGCCGCCTTCTCTAGCCAGGCGGCACAGCTCGCCCTCGCCTGGCGGCGGCAGTTTTGCGCTCAGGTCAACAATGCGGCATTGCGAGTTTTTGTTAAGTTCACGCAGCACTTCGCTATTGGCCACGCAGCAGCGCCACATGCAGCTCATGCCTACCGGCAGGCGGTTGAAGTAGCTGTTGTAAGTCACCTGCCAGCGTTTTTGCGGCGGCAGCAGGGCGAGAGACTCGCTAAGCAGCTGCAAAACCGGCATGTCAATGGTATAGATAACATAGACCGGCTGGGCTGGATTTGCCAAGAAGGCGGCGGGCAGCAGGCTGGCGTGGCCGGCATCGCCGCTTAGCTCCTCCCAGGCCTGCGCTTTTTCCAGCACTGTGCAGCTGCCCTGCGGTATGAGCTTGGGCTGCTCGAATATGCGCGGCTCCTCCTGCCAGCTGCTAAAAAAGAACCCCTCTTGCTGACTGAGCCAGAGCGGGCCGGCCGGCGGATACTCCCGGGAACTGAGCAGTACATGATGCGCCAGCTTGTTACTGCGTCCGGTGTGGTCAGCCTGACTGGGGCTGACGCGCGACAATACGCTCATGGAAGAGCCTAGGAGGCGGCTGCTGTGGTGACTATAAGATACCGGATTGTCGGCCTCCTGCTCGTCATGCAGTGCAAACAGGCTTTTGTAAGCGCTAAGTGCCTCCAGTATCTGCAAACGCGCCGGCGACAGCCCGCGGGTGTGCGCAACTGTGCAGTAGCCACGCGTGCCAGGGCGCAGACCGCGTTCAGCAGATGTATATACCAACTCGGAAGCCATAAAATAAAGTCTCCAAAAAACCGGCTGCATGAGGCAGGCCGGCTAAAACCGCCAGGCTGCTAGCAAAAAAAGCTAAAAACACTTCGTGTAGCTTCGTGCGCCTTAGTGTGTCTTCGTGTCCAAAGCTCTCCCGGACGCCTTATTTCGGCACAGTGAACCAGAGTTCCTCGCCGGGGCAGCGCAATTGCCAGCCGGCATAGGAGAGCGGCACTTGCAGGGGCTTTTCACGACCGGGCACCTTGACGAAATAGATGTCTCCGGAGAGCTGCATCTTCAGTTTTTCCTCCGGCATTCTCTGGCGTTTTTCCTCCGGTATTGCAGGTATGAAGCCGCGCTGATAGAAGAAGTAGAGCATGGGGAGTGTCACCCAGAATGGTTCTATTTGTCCTGGTCTGATACCTATCATGCCGGTTTCCGGGTTTAGTTCCGGACTGTGTCCCAGCGCGCTGTTAGGCAGATAGAGCACCTCGCCGGCGAAGGATTCCGCTGTGCTCACCAGCTCCGGACAGACCTCTTCGAGCAGGCTGCGCAGCTGGAAGGAGGTGTTTTTTATCAGGTTCACGTCCAGCACACAGGTATTGAAGCTGCTTTCCCAGCTCCAGGCTTTGTCGGGCAGCTCGCAGTCCAGCAGCTGCCGCCAGAGGTCATACTTGGAGACCACCACGATAAGCGTCTTGCCGCTGCGCTTCGAGCTGCGCATGCCGGAGTACTTTTTGATGCGGTTGATCATCTCGGTGAGTATGATCTCCTGGCGCTGCACTCTGGAGCTGGCGGCCAGCTGCGGGTCGTCCACGCCGCTGATGCGGCGTCTGAAGCGCACATCTTTGCTGGGGTCGAAGAGGAAAAAGATGGTGTCCGAATGCAGCAGGTGCTGGGTGGTGGGATTGTCAACCAGGTCCATGCCCGGCTCGAAATGCTCGCCGGCATTGTCGTACAACACCAGGGTGCGCGACATCTTCTCTTTGACTTCGAGATACTTCGGGTGATGCTCCGCCGGGGTGACCGTAAACATAAAGGGCTTGGGCAGATTGATCATCATGTTGTCAAGCAGTACCTGGTTGTAAAGCTCGCCCTGCAGCTCGGTCTTGCGTAAAGCCGCCAACGAGTCCTGGTCGGAATTCAAAAACAGGGTCTCCTCGAAATCGTTGAGCAGCTGGTTGTTCACCGCGTCGGTGTCGGCAAAGGAAATGGCGAAGTCGCGCGACAGCGTATTGCGCAGCTCCCAGGACATGCTGGTGAGAAAATATGACTTGCCGCTGGAAGTGGCGCCGACTATGGACAGAAACAGCGGCGGCATCTCGCTGGCGGCCTGCGGTATGCGCAAATGGCAGCGCGGGCAGGCCATGTCCGGGCAGCTCGTGCCGCTGGCGTCTAGGGCATTGCCCTCCAGGGTGAAACGGGAAGGCAGGAAGCGTTGCTGCGCGTCGGCCCCCAACACCGGGTCGCCGATCAGGCTCTGGTGCCGGGCAATAAACAGGAACTCGTCTATGTCGAAGCGGTGCCAGCAATGCGGGCAGACTATGCCGCGCTTGCCGCTGCCGGCCATGCGTGAAATGGTTGCCGCTGGCGAGTCGAAGCTGCCATAGCCGCCGCTTTGCGCCGGGCTGAGCGCCTCGGCACGGGACAGGCTGCGGGGCGGAACCGCGCCGCTCTGCGCTGGCGCGGCGGCCGGTTTGTCTGCGTTCAACAGCTCTTCCTCGCTCAGTGCCAGGTCCATGCGCACGCTGCCCAGCTTCAGGCTCAGCAGGCGGTCTACGACTATCTGGCTAACGCGGCGGCTGTTCAGATAGATGCCGTTAGTGCTCCACTGGTCCTCAAGCTGTATGACGCCGCCGGGCTGCAGCGACAGTATGGCATGCAGGCTCGATATCGAGGGGTCGGCAATGACCACCTCGTTGCCCTCTAGTCGCCCAATGCGGCAGGGAAATTGACTAACCTGGTGAATCGAGGCAGGCAGACCGGCGCGCACTATGCGCAAAAAACAAGATGTTGTGGCACCCATTATTCGTAGAACCCAATAGTTATATAAGAGAAAATGTCATTTAATCAATGTGACACATTTTTTGTTTTTTGCAAGCAACTACGCAGCAGACGACAACAAACACGGCGTAAAATAAAAAAAACGGCTCAGTGTGAGTAAGGAAGCCAGCGCCTAAGCCGCTTTGTGTTTCTTCGTGTCCTCCCCCTCTGCCTAGGTGTTGCAAAGCTGTGCCAGTGGGATTAAAGTAACTGCGTTTCGCCGTTTTTATTTTCAAGGAGTCATTATGCAAGCCGACACACTATCCTTACTCGAGGCCCTTATCCGCTGCCGTCCGGTCAGCAGCGACGTCAATGCGGTCAATCGCGCCATGCGCCTGATCCAGGAATTCCTTCAGGCCAGGCAAGTGCCCTGCGTCATGGAAGAGTCCGACTCCCGCTGCGTGCTTTATGCCTCCACACATCCTGGCAAGCAGCAGGCACTGCTGCTCAACGCCCATGTTGATGTGGTTCCTGCTGAGGGCGAGCTTTTTGAGCCTCGTCTTGAGGACGGGCGGCTCTACGCCCGCGGCGCCTCTGACGACTTGGGCAATGTAGTCTGCATGGTCGAGTTGCTCTGCCGTCAGCTCGGCAAGGCCTCGATAGGCGCGATATTTAGCGCCGACGAGGAGATAGGCGGCGCCAGCACCGCGGCCATGATCCAAAAAGGCTACGGCGCCAGCAGGATGGCCATTGTGCTGGACGGCCCCAGTTGCCGCGTGGCCAATGCCCAGAAGGGCATTATGATCCTGCGGCTGACAGCCCGCGGCAAAGGCGGACATGCCGCCGCACCCTGGGAACACGACAACCCCATTGACAAGCTGATGGACGGCTACCTGCGTTTCCGCGCCCAGTGGAAACAGCCGAGCGCCGAACAACAATGGCAAAACAGTATGGCAGCCTGCAAAATCGAGGCCGGATACGCCGACAACCAAATCCCCGATGAAGCCAGCATGACGATCAATTTCCGCTTCCTGGAACAAGATGACCCGGAAAAAATCATCGCTCAGCTGAAAGAGCTGAGCGGCCTGGAAGTCGAGGGCGGACGGCATTGCAGTCCCATGTTCTCCGACGAAAACTCGCCCGAGCTGCAAAAGCTGCTCGGGCTTATACACCAGTATTATCCGCAACAGCCCGCCGAATTCCTTAAAATGAACGGGGCCACTGACGCCAGGCATATGCAGAGCCTGGGAGTGCCCATCGCCATTAGCTCGGTGCTCGGCGAAGGTGCCCACAGCAAAGTGGAATGGCTGGAACTGGAGAGCATAGACAAATATATACGCATCATCGAGGAACTGCTCGCTGATTGGTAGAAGGCAAAACGCTAAGACAGTCAGCCGGGTTTTGTACACGAAGACACACGAAGGCCTGCCCGTGAAGCGGCAAAGATTGCACCCATACATCGGTCTAGCGCCGGGGGGCCTCCAGCTTGGCGGTTATTTTTCTGGCCAGCGGAATAAGCGTCAAAAACATGACCGAGGCGGTGAAAAATACGCTCCTGGTGTTGATTTGCCAGGCGAGCAGACCGCCTATGCAGGGACCTATAGTCATGCCGGTGGACTTGGCGGCCTGGGCCAGACCAAAAACCACGCCCTTCTTGGCGGATGGCGTGACCTTGGACAGCCAGGTGTTAAGGATGGGATCGAAGCCGGCCAGAAAAATCATCAACAGAAAGCGCAAAGGGATGAGCGCCACATAGCTGCCGCTCATGCCAATCAGGCACATGGCCAATGCCGCCCCGCCCGAATTGATGTAAAGCAGACGGCGCGGGTGAAAACGGTCTATAAGCAGACTGCCGGCCAGCCCGGCGAACAGCGCGCCGAAGCTGCCGCTGGCATTAATGAAGCCCGACCATAGGGCCACTCCGTCCAGACTGCCGTAAAGCTCCTGTATATAAATAGCCAGCAGCCCCCCGTCCATGCGCCGGGTGATACTCATGCAGAGCACCAGCAAGAGCAGCACTGTGCCCGGGCCTAGCGCATCGAGACGCTGCGACCAGCTTGGTCGCTCCCGGCTCTTCACGGTGGCCTCGCGCACAAATTCCTCCTTTACAAAAAGCATGACCAGCAAGCTGGTGGAGAATAGGACCACTCCGGAGATCATGAATGAGTTGGCGTAGCCAAACTTGTTGGCCATAAAGCCGCCAATAAAAAGACCGAACATATTGCCGGAAAACTGTGCCGAGCCCAGGCTGCCCAGAGCCAGGCCCTGGCGGCTTTGCGGCGTATTGCAGGCCACCAGAGTGATCACCGAAGAGGCCACACCGGAAAAAATGCCCTGCATAATGCGTAAAAAGACAAAAACATAGGCGTTGGGGGCAAAGGCAGCCAAAGTCATAATGCTACCGGCACCGCAGGTGGCGCGCAAAACCATCGGCTTGCGTCCGTGACGGTCGGACAAAATCCCCCAAATAGGCGAGAATACCGCCATTGCCAAAGGCGTGCAGGCAGTGATCACCGTGGTCCAAAGCTTCACTTGCACCGGATCAGTGATACCTAGGTCCTGAATATAGTAAGGCGCAAAGGGCATGGCCAAAGCCATGCCGATGGCAGAGGTAAACTGAGATACCCAAAGAACAATGAGATTTACTACCCAGGTCTGCAAAGCCGCCGCCCTACAAGGTGAAAATATGCTCCGGCTAAAAGAATAATATAGCCTACATTGGCATGTAGTTATATGCCTCAATGAACATAAGGCCACATCTAGTCAGACAAGCTCTGGCGCACCTTAGTGTGTCTTAGTGTCCAAGGCAGAGCAAGCCTGTAGCATCCCTGCCTGCCCTGGAGTGATGCGTGCCTTATTTCAGCAGTTCCTTGAAGCAGCGGCAGAGCCTGGCAATGCTGACATTGCAGCGCACAGGGATGACTTCGCTTTGCAGACATTGCAGACGCGGCGCCTTCTTTAGATTGCTTATACAATGTTCCCAGTCAACACAGCCAGTTCCTGGCAGGAGATGCTGGTCTCTGCTGCCGTCATTGTCATGCAGGTGACAGGTCACAATATAAGGCAGGAGTTTTTCTAGTGTCTGCTCGTC
>JAAZIY010000057.1 GCA_012800625.1 Lentisphaerota bacterium | reverse complement strand
CTTTTTGGACGGGGTCTAAGTTAGAGCCCGTCTAGAAAGGATGTGTGCCCCCTGGGAGCGCCGGCATCCTTGCCGGCATACGACCACATCCGCCCTCAAAGCACAGAAATTCTATTTCCGCAATAGGCTTGCTTACTTGTTTGCTTGCTCGTGGTTTTACTTAGTCTCTGGTTTGTTTTTTTATCTTATTTGGTTTGTATGCCGGCTAGAAGCCGGCGCTCCGAGCCCAGCACCTTCAAACCACAAATAACGCTGTGGTTAGGGAGGGAGAGGAGCGGGGAGCCTAGGTCTGTGTTATTGTCCAAAAAAAAAGCGCTTGTCTGCGGGGCAGACAAGCGCTTTGCTTAATTACTCAAATGATGAGTGTTTCTACTTAGAACAGGGCGACCAGGCCGACTTTGATGCTGCTTCCTCTGAAGCTGTTGCGTCCAGTGATCGGGTACTGATAGCCAGCCAGTATCTGGCCTCTTTCGCAGATATTGGCCTTGGCGCCCAGGGTGGTGGCCAAGAGGTCGGAGTCGTTGCCCTTGCTGAGCCACTCGTGCAGATAGTTAAGCTCGACCAGGGGCTGCAGGTATTCGCAAGCCTCGTAGGTCAGACCCAAGTCGACACCGGTGGTGCCGCGAGTGCGACGTTGCTCTTGCAGGAAGGTGGTCGAGTAGTGGTGTCTGCCGCGGGCGAAGGGTATGGTCTGGGTCAAAGCGGCACTGCCGGAGAAATCATCCCAAAAGAAGGTGGCTGCCAGGGTCTGATCAAAGCTCCAGTAGTTATTGCCCGGCCCCAGACGACCGCTTTCGGCCTTGTACTGGTTGGCAGGAATTGTTATGGAGGGCTGATAGCTCAGGAGGAAGTCATCCTGATCCTGGATAATGCCGTATTTCACGCCCAAGCTGACATCGTCAATGCCGCGTGCATAACGGTCGCCGTAGGGATAGCTCTTGTCCTTGATGTCGGTCCAGGAAGTGCTGATGAAGGCGTCCAGGTTTTCGGTGACGCCACCGCGCAGGCTCACGCTCCAATCGTAGATTCTGGCTTTGTCGCGGTTCTTGCTTCTGCTCCAGTTGTTGGTGAACTGGCGCTTGCGGGCATGTTTGAGGTAGTCGGCTCCGAGCGACAACTCCAGGTTGCCCTGCGGTACGAGGACGGCGGTTTCAGTGTTGATGAGACGGGCTTGTTGCTTGAGAGTCAGGCCTTCGGCCTTGGCGCTGTGAATGCCGATCACAGTGGCGGCAACAATCACTCCAGTCCATAGTTTCCTAATCATAACTACTCCTTTAGCTTCCCTGCTTTCCGTGCAGGTGTTGGGAAAGGATTGCTAAGGCTGCGGCCTTGGCAATAAAAATTGTTCCAAGGTTGGAACGCGACAAATTCCTGGGGGTAACTAGCTCTTGCCAGAGCCTCCCCGACTAAGTAATAAAAAACGACCGTATTTTAATTTAGACCAGCATAGCGGGATTAGGTTCCCTTGCTAGTCAGAGCTTTTATAAAAACACCCCGCCCTTGATGTCCAAGAGTCAGGGTGTTGAAGATGGTACCGGGCATCGGACTCGAACCAATGACTCGTGGATTATGACCCCACTGCTCTACCAACTGAGCTAGCCCGGCTTTTAAGAACTACAGGATAATCTAGCCGCGCTTGTGCTTTTTACAAGCCACTGCGGCAAAAAAAAACCAAGTGGGAGCGAAACCCGATTCCTGCTTGCTGTCCCTTTGTGTGCCTTAGTGTCCAAATTTCTTACAGGTAGGTTCCGTCTCCGAGCATGACTGATGCTTCTTCGAGGCTTTCCACCACTTTTGAGCTGGCGATGCCCAGTTCGCGCTTGGTGGCCACCTCCTCGCCGTTTTTCAACAGGAAGCCCTCGATTTGCTGCTTATAGAGCTCGCGTATCTTGTAGCGCCGGATTTTCAGCGACACGGTGAGGGTGCCGTCCTCGATATTGAAGTCCGGCAATATGATGACATCCTTGGGTTTCTGATAAATGGCCATGTGTCCGGTGCAGCGCAGCACCTCTTCTTTCACCAGGCGCTGCAGTTCCTCCTCGCTGTGCTTGGCCCGCAACTCCTCGGGCACATTTGCGCAGACGTAGAGGTTTTTGCATTTTTCGCCTATGACCATGGCTTCGCTGATCAGCGGGGAAGCCTTGATGGCGTCCTCGACAAACTCGGGGTGCACTTTTTCGCCGTTGACCATGACAATCATATTGCCTTTGCGACCGTGTATGAAGATAAAGCCCTCCTTGTCGCAGTAGCCCATGTCTCCGGTGTTGAGCCAGCCATCTTCCATAGTCTTGGCGCTGGCGTCGCTATGCCGCCAATAGCCTTTCATGACGCATTTGCCTTTCAGCATCAGCAGGCCGTGGTTGCTTTTGGCCAGCTTGCCCTCTTCGTCCTTAAAGGCATAGTCGCCGCCGTGCTCGGGCAAGAGCCAGGGCATTACCGGGCCGCAGCTGCCCAGGCGGTGCACCTCTTCCTGATTGGAGCTTACCACCGGGGAGGCCTCGGTCAGGCCGTAGCCTTGAAAGATAGGCATGCCCATGTATTTGAAGAATATCTGATGCTCCAGGTCCAAGGGCGCTCCACCGCTGACGATAAAGCGTATCTTGCCGCCGAAGGAGCTGCGGAATTTCCGGAAGACGAGGGGATCGTAGAAGAAGTGGTGCGTGAACATGCGCAGTATGCCGCCGTCCAGCTTGGGTCCGGCATTGCAGATGCGGCTGGCGTTATAGATAGCCTTGTCGATGAGCGCTTTCTTTTTAGGTGGCAGCTCGGCGATACTCTTGTCTATGGCCGCCTTCAGTCCGTCAACCACTCTGGGGACCACCAGGACTATGGTGGGCTTATAGTTTTTGATGTTGCGCTTGAAATCGCGTATGTCTTTAGGTATGGCGCAGGTGCTGCCGCACATGAAAGCACAGACGATCTCAGTGGTCATGGCATAGGCGTGCCAATAAGGCAGCAGCGACATCAGGCGGTCGGTCTTCGTCATGTTGAAGCACTCGAGTGCCGCCCAGGCATTGTACCAGATGTTTTCGTGGGTCAGCATCACCCCTTTGGGCATGCCGGTGGAGCCGCTGGTATAAATAAGACAGGCGACATCGTCGAGACCGGTTTCCACCGGCTCACAGTGCGCCGCCTCAGGCCGGCTCTCGATATCCTGCCAGTTGTACACGGGACAGTCGCCGGCATTCTGCCTCACTTTTGCCTCGGAGGCGGAATCCACCAGGATAAAGGCCGGCTCGCAGTCGCCAATGACAAAAGACATCTCGGGGTCGCCCAGGCTTTCACAGACCGGGACGGCAATCAAGCCCAGCTTCCAGCAGGTGTAAAAAAAAGCGAAATGCCGGGGGGACTTGGCCGCAATGGCGATCACGCGGTCGCCGGCCTTGACCTGCTTGGCCTTGAAATACTCGCTCCAGGAGTCGACCAGACCCCCGACCTCGGAATAGCTGTAGCCCTTGATCTGATTGCCGTCGGTAGAATAAATCAAAGCAGGGTAGCGGCCGAATTTTTGCACCGACTGATCAAACAGTCTGCCTAGGCTCTGTGTTTTTGGCATGATGCTACTCCTTTAGAAGGTCTATATTCGATCCCGTCCAAAAAAGGCGGGCAGGATTTTGGACACAAAGACACACAAATAAACACTAAGCCACAGCAAAAAAGCTCGACTCAGGCCATCTTGGCAACGCGGGCTG
>JAAZIY010000345.1 GCA_012800625.1 Lentisphaerota bacterium | reverse complement strand
GTCAGTCCAGCAGTTCGGCCTGCAGTCTTTGCATTCTGAGGCGCCTGCCGGTTTTGGCGTCGCTTATGACCATAAAGCCGAGCTGCTCGTAACTGGCGTTTTTCAGTTCTCCGGCCACGGCTGCTTCTTCGCCGCCGCTGATTAGCCTATGCGGGTCCCAGACGGTGTAGAGGAAGCAGGCGAATCGTTTTTGCGCCTCTTCCTCGCGCCAGTCCGGCGTCCATTTGCTTCTGCACCAGAGCGCCAATTCAGGCAAGCGGCGTTGTTGTTGCAGCATTGCCAGCTCGCGCCGCTCCGGCACCTTGTAGGTAAAGCCCTCGTATTTGCTCAGGCTGCGGCAGAACTGCTCGGCCTGCTCGAGATTCACATTGCTCATGGGCGGGGATTGTTCCGGGGCTTGCTCAGGCCTGATTTCATCTTTCTGGAATGCAATCATGGCCTCGAACTCTGCCTGCCTGACGCATTGCTCGCTAATATAGAAGGCCGCTTCGCCCTGCCCCAGCAGGATCATCTTCATGCCCAGCTGATTAACAAAGCTTTTTGGCGGGGGCACCCTGGCGATAAAGCTTTGCAGCTCCCGGCTTTTTCTCTTCATGGCTTCCATCATGGTAAGCTGTTCGTTGCCCAGCTCCTTGAGTTTTTGCAGATAATGGTTCACGTAGGAGCTTTGCTGCGGCAGCAACTCGCTGCTGCCGCTCAGCTGGTTGATCTTGTTGATCAAGTCCAGCTGTTGCCCTTGTGCCGCCAGGATCGTGCTGTTGAGTTTGCGCAGGCTCTTGCCCAGCCTCAAAGCCTGGCGCAGCTGCTCCTCATCCCCAGGAACCTGGCGCAGTCCCCCCAGACCCAAAAGTATCTGTTCATAACTGCGCGTGTTGACACGGTGCCCCTCGACTTCCTGCTTGAAAGTCTCATCCAACTGAGCCATGTTGGCAGCAGCAGGAAGCGCCTGGGCAAAAAGTGCAGACAAGCCGGAAAGACAGAGCAAAATGCTGAAAAATAAGGCCGCCATAAAATCCCTGTTCATAAACATATAAAACAACAGTAACCGATAAACTATAATACGGCAGAGAAAAATTGCAGGCGAAAATATGCTTTTCTGCACAGGAAGCCAGGGACAAGGCGCAGCGAAACGACGGCATCATATCCATTCTATCCAACGCAACCCAACAACAGCAAGCCAAAATCTAATCCCAAAGAAGCCCCGCAGGGGCGACACGTTACAGCCCCGGGTGGAGTGAGGCCGTCAGGCCGAACGAAACCCGGGGAATAGGAACACCACATAATCCGGCGCCCCAGCGGGGCGCGACAAAACCCCAACCACACAAAACCCACCATATGCAATGGTGCATCATGGTGGCGCCCCTACAGGGCGCCGGATTCGGGGGGCTTTTACCCAGGGTGGCGTTCATGGCGGGGTCGGGCGTGGCGATCTGGCATATAAATCGGACGAATCGGACGAATCGGACATATCGATCGGACGTATCGATCGGACGAATCGGACGAATCGGACGTATCGAGCAGATGTAGCGGGGTCGGAGCGCCGGCATCCTTGCCGGCATACAACCAAGCAAGATAAAAACAAACCAGAGACTAAAAGCAAGCCCCTTAGGTGCATTCGCATTCCACAGCGTTATTAGTGTTTTTAAAGCGG
>JAAZIY010000344.1 GCA_012800625.1 Lentisphaerota bacterium | reverse complement strand
ATCGGACGAATCGGACGAATCGGACGAATCGGACGAATCGGACGAATCGGGCTAATCGGGCTGATCGGGCGAATCGGGCGAAGCGGGCGAATCGGGCGAATCGGGCGAATCGGACGAATCGGACGAATCAGGCGAATCGGGCTAATCGGGCTAATCGGACGAATCGGACGAATCGGACGAAGCGGACGAAGCGGACGAAGCGGACGAAGCGGACGAAGCGGGCGTATCGGGCGATCGGACGAATCGGACGAATCAGGGGAAGCGGGTGAATCGGACGGATCGGGCTTAGTGTGCATTAGTGTTTCAAATGCTTTGTAGAGCAGTCAGCCTTATCATCGGTGCAACGCTGCCGTTTCCGGTTCTCAACGTTTACTCTTATATCATATAGGCAGGCTATGACTGGTTTTTCCAAAGCAAGCGTCTCAGCTCGACAAGCTCGGGCGTCTTTATTTTCTGCGTTGGTTTTTTATATAGTTTGTCCCAGTTTACCAGCTCACGCAATTCACAGGGGCAGTTGTTGCCGCTGATCTTGCCGTTTTTCGGCACTGCCTCAGCGCCCGTCTCGAAATTAATCATCTCCAGCTGGTCTGGTTCGGCGTCAATATCTCTATAAACCATGCTGATCCGGCAATGTCGGGCGGCGAGCATAGCGGCATAGCCCATCAGGCGGTTGCCTCCGGTGATGCTTAAAAGCAGCCTTTTGTCCTTTGCTGTCTCCAGGCGTTCGCGCAGAGTCTGCTCGGCCAAGGGCATATTATTTGAGGGCAGAGGCAGCATTTCACAATGCAGATGCTCTTGCAGCAAAAGCTTCAGGTTGCCGGCCAGCTCCAGGGTCTGCTCGCTATGCCAGAAGCAAAGCGATTTCGGGGCTATCTGCATGCAAAGCGCCAGAGTCGGGGCCGGCGAGGCGCCCAAAAGCAGGTGCAGCTCGTCAATATCCTTGGGAAAATCAAAATTTTCGGCAATCACGCCGGACTCCCGCACATAAGTCAGAGCGGCAGTGATACTATTAACCGCCAGGCACTTGCAGTGCGTCCCGGCTTTTTCCAGCCATTGCTGCTGATTAGCCTCAGGTAAAAGCCATTTTCGCTTACTGGACGAGCACAACTCGGTTTTATTGCCCAGCTCTACGCCTAGCACTGTCCCTTCTCTGTCCACTTTGCCGCTACAGGCAAACACGCTGCCCAATGCCAGACGCAGCTTTGGCTCACTTATGGCTTTTTGGGCCAGCTGCAGTGCCAGCTGCCAGGAGTCGCCGTCTATCTGCAAGTTTTCTTCTAGGTCTCCGCCCAACAAGAGAGCATAGCTTTTAGGCAGCCAGCCTTCTCTGGCTATTCTTTTGGAAGAGTCAGCCTCCATCTCTGCTTCGATAAGGTAGGCTCTTTGCAGCCAGGGCTGGCGGTGATTCCGGCTGGCCACAGGGAAGACTGCCAGGGCGGCCTTAGCCTTGTATTCCAGCAGCTGCTGCAGGTTTAGCTGCGAATCAACAAAAGGGCGCTGCTGTCTCAGCCACTCCGGCAGGGAAAAAGACTCCTCGGGCATAGTCAAGGCTCGCCAAAAGGCCAGCTCGGCCAGCAAAGCCTGCAGAAGCTCCCGGCTTTGCCGCGGCAGGCAATCGGCACTTGAAAAGGCTTCAAAATCCCAGTCTTTGGCAGGCGACATTTCAAAACAACCCACCAAACAGCCTGCCGCACTGGCGGCGAAATTTTTCAATTCATGAGCTTTGGGCAATCGCGAACTCACAGGCGTTTTCCTTTTCAAAGACGACAATTTCTACTCTAACAGGCTCTCCTGACAGAGCACTATGGATATATCTCCCGGCTCCTTGATTTCGGGATGCTCCTCATCCAGCCAGTCACAAAGCACAATATTGTTTTCATCGGCATAACCGCTGGCCAGGAGACGCTGGCTGGGCTGGTGGAAAAACAAGGCCTCGACATAGCTTGCAAGCTGGGTTTGCGGCAGCTCCCAAAGCAGGTTTCTACGCTCCTTTCTATTCAGCCTGAAATCACTTAATGTGCTGGCCATGGCATAAGGGGTCTCCTGCTTCCCGCCCCTAATCATCGACTTGTCCCGCATGAATTCAGTCAGAATATCTCGCGGGCTTTGCGCAAGAATCAGGCAGCGGCTAAACTGGCTCTCCCCCGCTGCCGCATAAGGCATGGTCTGCTCGCCCACTGCCGCGAGCTCGAATTGTCCTGAGCTTTTCCACTGTGTGGCTTTTGCGCCCATTGTAGCCTGGTCGCAAAGCTGCATCCATTGCAGATCGGCCTGGTCTAGGGCAGCGAAATCCTGCAGAGCTTCCGCTTTGTAAGCGCTTCTGGGGTCTCCGACCTCATATATGGGCAGCCCAGTTTT
>JAAZIY010000343.1 GCA_012800625.1 Lentisphaerota bacterium | reverse complement strand
TACAAAACGACTCAGGAGTTCCTTAAAATGCGTAAAAAAACCGTTCGTTCCCACCCCTGGTTTTTGCTTAAATGCCTAGCTCTAAGCATACTCTTGCTAATTCTCCTGGTTTTCTTGTCGGCCTGGATATTTTTTCGCGTGCAGCGTCAGCGCTGGACCGATACGCAGGCGCTGGCCGAAATTGCCCCCGCCGAGCCCTCCAGGACACTCAACGCCAAGCGGCTTTATGCCGAGACGCGGCGCGCCCTGGAGAGCAGCCGTGCCTCGCAGCTCAGCTTTGACAGCGCCGAGCTGCAAGCGCTCATGCGGGAGGCACCCGAGCTGCAGCATGCCGAAGCACAGATGCATTTCGAGCTGGACGGCGAGCTGCTCAAAAGCCGGATGTCACTGCCGCTAGGCAATGTGCCGGGCATGCAGGGACGCTACCTTAACGGGGACTTCGTCTTCAGCTTGCGCATTGACGAAGGCAAGCCAGAGCTTAAGCTGCTCTCCGGCACAGTAAAAGGAAGACCCTTGCCAGAAAAATATCTGCGGCGCATCAACCAATTTGGCCAGGCGCGCCTCATGCAGGCGCTGGGCGGAAGCGCCGAAATCAAACGCATAGAAAGCCTGCGCATAGAAGAATCAAGGCTAAATATGAAAATAAAACGGAAATAAAGACTCTTCTTTGGACACGAAGACACACGAAGAGGGAGGACACCAAGGGGCATAAAGAGACACGAAGACACACTAAGGGCTTTTGCAGCGCCGCAGGCGCCGCAAAAGCCGCTTGCCCGTTTGGATTTGTTGAGAAAAACGAGTTGGTTAAAGCAGAAAAACTCGATGAAATCGGATGAAAAACGCATTTTTGGGCAGAAATTTTAATTTTAGACGAAGACTACTTGGTGTGTCTTAGTGTAGCTTCGTGTGTCTTAGTGTCCAAAATTCTGCCGGGCCACCTTTTTGGACGCGGTCTATTTGAGTTGGTTAAGCAAGTTGCACAGCTTCCTGACTTCACTTTGTTGCAGTGCAGGATAATTGCCAATATAGTATCCGAAAAAATGTATGTGTTCTACTTCGGGATACTCGAGGTACAGCTGGTCTTTAATTATGCCTTGCAGGTATGGCTGCCGCATCTGATTGCCGCCACCGGCATTGCCGCGACGAAACTCGATGCGCTGCTTGCGCATCAGGCTTTCCAGGCGGTCGCGCAAGGCCAGGTCGGGTTTTTGCAAGACCAAAGGGAAAGCATAATTGCTGCAGCCTTCCAGGCGGTAGTCAACGCGGTATAGCTGCGGATTGATGAGTTCTAAAAAAAGCCTTAGGTTGGAATTTCGCAGTGCATTATTGGCCTCTAGCCGCGGCAGCTGCGAAAGTCCCAGTACACCGCCCAGTTCGGTGCCGCGGAAGTTGTTGCTGGGGTACATGAAAATAAAGTCGGGCGACAGGTCGGCGTGCTGCTGCTCGAGTTTTCGTTTCATGCCCTCGTCGTCGGCCTCTCTGAGCATGCCGTGCGAGCGCAGCATGCGCAGGCATTGATAGACTTCATCAGAATCAGTGCTGACCATGCCGCCTTCTATGGTGCTCATGTGATGGGCAAAGTAGTAAGAGAAGTTACTCAGCAGTCCAAAGCTGCCCAGTTTTTTACCTTTATGGGTGGCTCCATGCGATTCGCAGACATCTTCGAGCAATGGGATGCCGCGTTTGGCCAACTCTTCAATGAGCCGGTCGCTCAAGGCGTTGAAGCCCTGCACATAGGTGAGAAAGACCGCTCTGGTATCCTCCGTGATTGCCGCCAGTATTTTGTCTTCCTGCATGCCTAGATGCCTGGGGTCTATATCGACAAACACTGGTTTGAAGCCATGTGAAATCACCGAGCTTATATCCGACACCCAGGTGAGCGGGGGCACTATGATTTCGCCGCCGCTGCCGTAAAGGTGCTTGAAGGCGGCGATGCTGATCCAGTTTGCTGAGGCGCCCGAGTTGACGTAGATGCTGTGCTTTACACCCAGGTATTGGCTCCAGGCCTGCTCAAAAGCGCGCACTTTGTCCCCCTGGGTAAGTCGCGGCATAGTATCCAGAAATGCAATAAGCGCATCAATGTCTTCACGGGTAATATTATTATGCATCAAAGGGAAGGCCTTCATTCAGCATACTCCTTCTTGTCCGGAAAAAATGATTTTTGAGCCTTCGCAGTCGAAGTCAAAGGGCACGTGCAGGTATTCTTGCAATGCCTGCAAGATGGCTGGGTGTTTGTCGGGTCTGGCGAAGAACAACATGAATCCGCCGGCTCCGGCTCCCAGGAGCTTGCCGCCATAGGCACCGGCTTGCATGCCCAGATTGTAGATTTCATCTAGTTTCGGGTTAGATACCAGGTCTGAGAGGCTGCGCTTGATAAGCCAGGACTGATGCAGAAGCTCGCCGAACTCCTTTAGGTCGGCGCCGGAACAGAGGATTTTTTCTGCCTTTGAGGCAAAATCAGCCAGTTGTATAAGCCGGCTACTGTTTTCAGGCAGGCGTTTTTTCTGCTCCTGAGCCACCAGGGAGGAAATGCGGCTGATGCCGGTGAAAATAAGCAGCATATGCGCTTTGAAATCCTGTAGTCTGGCCTGATGCATGGTCACCGGCTTTAGCTTGAAGCCGCCCTCTTGCGGGAAATCAATGACGTTGAAGCCGCCGTAGGCACAGCAAATCTGGTCCTGACAGCCCACGGTCTCGCCTATCAGCTCCTGCTCGATATAGATAGCGGTCTCAGCCAGCTCTCTGGCATTCAAGGGGCGCTTCAGCAGGTGGCAAAGGCTATTGAGCAGACCCACCGTGAATGCGGAGCTTGAGCCTATGCCGCTGCGCGCCGGAATGTCGCCGTCATGCAAGATGGAGACACCGCAGTCTGGATCCAAGTATTCCAGGATGGCTCTCACCGCCGGATGTTCGATTTCAGCAAAACTGCTGACATTTTCTGTTTTGGAATAAACCACCCGGTGCCGATGTGAGAAAAAAGGCGGCAGCTGACGCACATTTAAATAACAATACTTGTTGATGGCCACTGAGATAACCTTGCCACCATGACGGCAGAAATGGCTGGCAAAATCGCTGCCACCGCCAAAAAAAGAAATGCGAAATGGAGTTCTGGATATAATCATGTCAACTCAATGCTGCTTAGCCAATCATGAAGCGACTTTACACAATATAGGCTAATCTCTGCCAATCACAAGTGATTTTAGTCAAAAGAAGACAGCTGTGTTTGTGCCTGTTAAACGGGAGAAGACACCTAGTCACGCAAAGTCACCCGAGACATATGAAACAGCAAGACAGCGTAATTGGGTTTAGCCCTATTCGCGCCGGATTGTGTTTTTGTAATGCGCGATTACCTTATACGATGAGCTTTTAAGTCCAAACCGAGATACTTGATGATGCCAGGCAAGAAAAAAATCAGCGTAGTTTCCAGCTGTTATAATGAGGCCGACAATCTCGCAGAGCTCTGGGACCGTCTGCAAAAGGTGTTCGCCCAGGAAAGGCAATATGATTTTGAATTTATTATCGCTGATAATTTTTCCACAGACGGCAGTCGCGACATACTGCGTGCGCTTGCCGCTGCCGACCGGCGCCTGAAAGTGATTTTTAACAGCCGCAACTTTGGGCATATACGCTCGCCTTTTAATGCCCTACTGAAAGCGCAGGGTGACGCAGTGGTGGTTTTGTGCTCAGACTTGCAGGAGCCTCCTGAGCTAATACATGAGTTTCTGCGCAAATGGGAGCAGGGCGCCAGAGTGGTGGCCGCAGTGCGCCAAAGCACCAAGGCCAGCTTTTTGCTTGAACTGGGGCGTAAAGCATATTACTATCTGTTGGGCAGATTCGCCGACTCAGAGCAGGTTATTCACAACTTCACCGGTTTTGGCTTATATGACCGCTGTTTTATGCAGGAGCTAAGACGCTATCGAGACCCCTATCCCTACTTTCGCGGCCTGGTTAGCGAGATCGGCTATCCGGTGAGCGAGCTGCCTTTTGTGCAGGAGGCTCGCAAGGGCGGCGAGAGTAAGAATAATTTCCTTACCCTTTACGACATGGCCATGACCGGTTTTGTCAACCACAGCAAGCTGCCCTTGCGCCTGGCAGTGTTCTGCGGTTTTGTGCTGGCCTTGCTCAGCCTCCTGACAGCTATCTTCTATTTGGTCTATAAGCTCATACACTGGCATACCTTTGCCCTGGGGCTTGCCCCATTGGTAATAGGCCTGTTCTTTTTCGCGGGCGTGCAGCTGGTTTTCACTGGCATTATCGGGGAGTATCTGGGCGCGGTATGGACGCAGGTGCGGCAAAGGCCTTTGGTAACCGAAGAAGAGCTATTAAATTTTAACGAAGATACAGCTAAGGAAGCACTGCCATGAAAAGCCCCGTGAATGCCGAAAGCCTGCCTCCGGCCATGATTTTGTGCGGCGGCATGGGAACGCGTCTGCGTGATGTCACCGAACTGCTGCCTAAACCCTTGGTCCCCATAGGTGGCTTCCCTATTGTCTGGCATATTATGAAATGCTATGCCGCCTTTGGAGTCAAGCGCTTTATTCTCTGCCTGGGCTATAAACACGAGGAGTTTGTAGACTTCTTTTTGAATTATCGCAGCCGTATGAATGACGTAACTGTGAGCCTGGGCAACAAGCCTAGCCTGGAAATACATGGCGAGGGAGGCGACGAAGACTGGCAGGTGACCCTGGCAAATACCGG
>JAAZIY010000342.1 GCA_012800625.1 Lentisphaerota bacterium | reverse complement strand
CTCCAGGCCGCGAGCCAGTGACTGTACTAAATCAGAACCTGCCATGGAAATAAACTCCGTGCCAAAAGCCAGTCAGGCAGGACTTTGTGTTCCTTTGTGTGACTTGCTGTGTCCTAGTGTCCAACTGGCTCTTCAGGCCTGGTTTAAACTGAGCCTCGGGCGCTCAGTCCGCATCGCTGCTGCGTGAGGCGCGGAAATTGGTTCCCGGGGCGTATTCGGGCGGCTGGCTCCAGTCCACTGTCCAGGCCGGGCGGCGGCGGAATTTATCCTTGAAGGTATTTTGCAGCACACCGCGTTTTTCCAGGCTGATCATGCAGGCCCTAGTGCAGCCGCGCGCGCCGCAGACCGCCTGGCCGGTGTTGTAAAGATTGCGAGGCTTGTGGTAAAAGGGGGACCACTCGCCGGGCACCGAGTCGGGCACAGGACTCTCGGTGTTGGGCAGGGAGGGCTGAATATAGGGCTTCTCCTGCTTCACGCCGCTGTGAGCCGCACCGCGAAAAGCAAAATCACACTTGTTGACATCCACATCCATCCATTCCAGCTCATGCCCGGCCAAGTTGACTTTGACGGTCTTGTCTTTGGAGAAGGCCTGTCCGGGGCAGGCCTGGGCACAGGCCATGCAACGGTTGCAAAGCTGCGGGCCGTCGTAAATGGGGTCCGGCTCCAACTCTAGGTCAGTGAGAACTATGCCAAGGCGGTTGCGCGGACCAAACTGCGGGCTTAAAAACATCTTGCTGAAGCCGATCTCGCCCAGACCACACAAAAAGGCCGCAATGCGCAAATGCACCATGATATCGGGCTGAGCCTGGCCGGGACGAACAGGACGGCTGTAGTTGGGACGGGCGTAGCCCTCGCCGTCTATGGCGCGCCAGTCGCTCTGATGACCCATGGGAATGGACTCAAAGCCCTGGTCCTCGATGAATTTGCTCAGGTTGATAACCGTCATGGGCATATACAGATAGGTCAGGCCGCCGTAGCCCATCGACGAGTAGTTGCTGAAGTAGGTGCCCTCCTCAACTCCGCGCAGACTGCCGCGCATAACCCGGAAAACCATGCCGATAATGCTCTTGCACTCAGGCATGATCTGGCGCGGGTCCATCTGCAAAGGAGCACCCGCCCAGCGCTCGATATTGCCTACGCCAACCGCATCGGCACCCAGCTCCAGAGCGCGGAGCTTAACCGCACGAGAGGCAACAGCCGGGTCGCTGAGGTCAAAAGAATTAAAATCGCGGGTCATGACTGCCATAATAGCCTCCAATGAAAAACAAACACTTCATCTTAGATGAACTTATTTTCATCTTGTTTAAAATACAACGCTATTTCTGTTTGTCAAGTTGTTTATTTGCGGCGGCACGCTGTTTTGCGATAAAAACTTCAAAAAGCCAGTCAAAACCCCACAAAGCCCTTCGTGTGCCTCTTAGTGTCCTCCCCCCTTCGTGTGCCTTTGTTGTTCAAGGGTTCTTTGGACGGGGTATATCTTAGGTCTAGTCCAAAAAGGTCATAACGCCGAAAGTCCGTTAGTGGCGCCCCTACAGGGCGCCGGATTTGGGGGGGGCTTTACCCAGGGTAAGCTCGGCCTGCGGCCTCGCTTA
Source organism: Lentisphaerota bacterium (assembly GCA_012800625.1). Taxonomy (GTDB): domain Bacteria; phylum Verrucomicrobiota; class Lentisphaeria; order Oligosphaerales; family Oligosphaeraceae; genus JAAZIY01. The sequence goes on along the minus strand of JAAZIY010000342.1, from coordinate 7,036 downwards.
CCCTGGGCTGTATTAGGTTGCCCCTTTGGGGCACCAAATGGACAAATTCTTAAAAAAATTGAAGTTTTAGCAGAAAACTTGCATTTTTCATGCTGTTTCATCGAGTTTTTCTGTTTTGCCTTGTGCAGCGTCAGCTTAGTGTCCGCCCCCTTCGTGTGCCTTTGTGGCTCAAAGGCTTTTTGGACGGGGTATATCTTAGTGTATATCAACTTGCTTATCTGCCATTACGGCTTTGTTTTCGGGTGCATATTTTTATTTTGTTGCTAGGCAATCTGCGACCGCCTGGAATATTTCTGTTACTGCGCTCATGCGTCCGGTTCCGCCAGTTCCGCAGGCCACGTTTCCGCTGTCTGGTCCTATGAAGCGCACGCCGCGTTCGCGCAGTATGCGGCAGTTTTCCTGTGTGGCTGGGTGTTGCCACATACGCGGGTTCATGGCTGGGGCCACCATCACCGTTCCGGTATGCGAGAGATAATAGGTTGAGAGCGCATCATCGGCTATGCCATGCGCCATTTTTGCCAGGATATTGGCGGTGGCCGGGGCGACCAGGAGCAGCTGGCAGCGCTCCGCCAGGGCAATATGCCCCGGGCGCCAGTCGGGTATCTCCCAGAGATTGCAGACCACTGGCTGCCGCGAAAGGGTCAGAAAGGTCTGCGCGCAGACCAATTTTTGCGCGCTGGCGGTCATGATCACCTGCACAGTGTAGCCAGCCTGGCTCAGCTTGCTGGTCAGGTCCGCCGCCTTATAGGCCGCAATCGAGCCGCTGACGCCGAGCACCACTAGTTTTTCGGTTTTTTTAGACATGGAAATTCTCCGGCAGTATGCTGCAACGGCGGCGTGCCGCCGTGAAAATGGCCTGCAGCTGTCTTGCGCTCTCATGCACTTCGTTGCTGATCATGACGTAGTCGTACTCAGACCAGCAGCCCATTTCCTCTCTGCCTCGTTGCAGGCGCTCTCTGATCTGTTTCTCGCTCTCGCTGCCTCGTCCGCGCAGGCGTTGTTCGAGCACTTCCAGGCTGGGCGGCAGCAGAAAAACGCTGATGAAACGCCGCTCAAGGTCAGTGCCGCGCACATTTGCCAGGATTTGCCGTGCGCCCTGCACATCAATATCCAGAATGACATCCTGACCCCGTTCCAGATAGGGGCGCACCTCGCTGAACAAAGTGCCGTAGTACTCCCCGTGCACCTGGGCATGCTCGAGAAATTCGCCGGCGGCTAGCTGCGCGGCAAAGCGTTCCCGCGTCAAAAAATGATAGCTAAGCCCGGCAGTCTCGCCTGGACGCGGCGCGCGCGTCGTGCAGGACAGCGAAAAATGCAGAGCCGGCATAAGCTCGAAAAGTCGCTGGCAGACGCTGCTCTTGCCCACTCCGCTGGGGCCGGAGAAAATCAGAGCCAATGCTGGAAAACTGCTGTTCATGACTGATGACTTAGTGTGACTTAGTGTGCCTTAGTGTGACTTAGTGTCCAAAAAACGCTTGTTTAGACGTGACTTTACTTGAATTCGAGCTTGTCGCCCTTCTGGCTTTGCAGGCCGGCCTGGTTTAGCAGGGCGAGCAGCTCCGCGGGCAAATGCAGGGCTTCGCCTTTTGGCTGTCTGAAGCTGATTGCCAGGCCCTGTTCGAGCAGCTCCAGCGAGGCCTCCGCGCTCAAAAGCTCTTGTATGCTACCATAGCGCAGAGGCAGGGGCAGGGTTTTGAAGGCGGGCATGTTTTGCAGCTGCAAAGCGGCCTGCAAAGGGAAGAGGCGAGGATTGTAAGGATACCATAGCGCGGCTGACTGCAATGAAAGCTCGGCATCGGAGAGCAGATCCAGACTGAGCTGCGTTCTGGCCAGACGGCACCAGGAGGCGGAGCGGTGCGGCGTGCGGCGCAGAAGCTCCTGGTTGGCAGCCAGCGCGCCAGGCAGATCTCCTTCACGCTGAGCCAGCTCGGCCAGCAGGCGTGGCGGCACCGGTGAAAAGCGCAGGCGCCGCTGCAAGTCCTGCATGCGCAGCATAAACAATTGCGGCGAGGCGGGAGCATGCGTGACCAGGCGCTGCAGCTCATGCTCGGCAGCGATATTGCGCAGCGGAAACAGTGCCAGCAGAGCGGCCAGCAAGGCGGTCAAACGCAAGGCCCAGCCCCGCCTGCCGCTCGTCGCGTCGTCGGGCTTGGTTTGTCCTCGCAGCAGCCAGAAACCGGCAAAGGCGGCAATATAGCTGCTGGCCGGCACTGTGTCGTTAAACTGAAACTGGGCATGAACCAGCCAGGCACCCAGCGCGCAAGCTGCCGCCGTGAAAAGCCAACGCTCCGGATTCTGCTGCCGTCGCCACAGCCCTAGTGCCAGAGCAAAGGGAAAGGCGATGCGGCACAGTGCTGTCAGCATGCCAAACAGGCCGCATTGGCCGAGCAGCGCGAAAAAAAGCGAATGCGGATCGCGAGCCTCCTCGCTGAGTGGCGGCTTAAGGCGCATATGCCAGGGGAAGAACTCGCCCAGGCCGGCCCCGGCCAAAGGATGCTGCTTGAATATCTGCCAGGAACTGCGGTAATATTGCAGGCGCACCGAGGCGGAAAGCAGGTCTCGCTGACTAAGATGAGTGGCCAAAAGCACCAGCGCCAGACCAGCAAGCAGAGCCGAGCACAAAAGCAGCAGACGCCAGCGCAAAGACAAAGGACTGAGCCAGAGCAAAAGCCCCAGCCCGGCAGCAAAGCCGAGCAGAGCACCACGGCTGCCGCTGAAAAACAAGGCGCCGACAAACAGTATGGTGCCCAGGCCGACAAACAAGGCTCTCGAGTAGCGCTGCGGCTCGACGCGGCGCGACCAGTTGCGCAGCGCCAGCAGCATGAAGGGTGCGCAAAGCAGCAAATGCCCGGCGTATACATTGGGGTCGACAAAACTGCCGTAGGAGCGGGTCTGCTTCAACTTTGCCAGCATCTGCTGGCTTAGTTCCTGCCCGGTTTGCTCGGCGTTAGCCTCCATCATGAGCCGGTTGGCCTCCAGCCCGCCAAAATGCTGTCGCCAGCCTTGCAGACAGCAGATAAGGCAAGCGACGGCAATGCAGTTGAGCAGCCCGGGCAAGAGGCGCTCGTCATGTTCCTGAACCCAGTAGACCGCCAGGCCCAGCGTGAAGCAGGCCCAGAAATGCCTGAAAAAATTAATGGCGTAGTGCCATTCGCTGGTGTTGATGAAGCCGATCAGGCTGCTGAAGACCATCAGCAGTAGCAAGAGCAGCGGGACGGCTCTGGCTTGCAGTAGGCGCGGTGGGGGCAGCGTCAATACCGCAAAGAGCAGAGCCACGCCGCAGAGAATGCCCGGCAAAAAGTAGGGCCAGCCAGTGAAGATAAGCCATTCCATAAGGCTGAGAGGGAAGTCCGGCATCTCTCCGCCAGTGGCAAAAGTGCCGAACTTGAAAGGCAGCAGAAAAACCAAGGCATACAGATAGTAGCGCAAAGCGGCGGCAAAGCCCCGCCTGATGGTGCTGGCATTGGAAGAGTTGGCGGACATTGCTACGGGTGAAATCTAGAGAAGTGCTGAGGTTGGCTCTGCGTCAGGCTGTATTTTAAGCGTTCAGAGGAAGCTTTCACAGAAATACCGGGTTGCTCCAAGCATAACGGCCTTCACTGTCGCGAATTTGGCAACGCACATAAAAGCCTGCGGGCAACTTGCTCAGGTCTATGCTGATTTCCTCACAAAGTTCAAGCTTGCCACTCTGCTCATCCGCCTCTGCGAGTTTGCCTAGGAAGCCGTTGTGTCTGTTACTGATCAAGATGGCCTCGGCGCAAGGGCTGAATTTCGCCTTGAAAACCTGGTTTTCATAGCTGAGATGTGTAAACTGCGGCCCTTGGCTGGCATAAAAACTGCCCTCGGCCAGAGCCTTCAGCAGGCTCTCTGGTCCTTTGTCCCGGGCACAAATCATGGTATGGCCTTTGAAGAGCTGGTCATGGCCATGCACATCATCCACTGCGATGGCACTGTAGCGCCGCCCATGATCCAGGCACTCATCCCAGGTCTGCATACTATAGCCTTTGCCAGGGTATCGGCAGGCGGCATTAAACACTTCAATTCCGGCACTGCCCTGTATGGACATGACCTCGCTGGAGGTGAAGCCGCACCAGTATGGGTGAGCGATGAAGAATATGCCGCCGGCCTCCAGGATGGCAACGGCAGCTTGCTGACCGCTCCAGCTATCATCATGCTTGAAGTCCTCTGGCAGCCCCAATGCGAGCATATGCCAAAGGATGCCTCGCATGGCCTGGGGATGCACCTCCATGCCGGAAATCAAAGTCATGCCCTTGCCATCATAGCTGGAAACCGGGTTGGCAAAGCGGTGATCGGTAAAAGCCAGGGCATCGTAGCCCGCCTGGCTATAGCGCTGTATAAGCTCATCGGGCTGGAAAACACCGTCAGAACTCTTGCTGTGAGTGTGCAAGTTGACTTTGTAGCTTTGAAGCTCAGTCCCGAAAAAATGCATCCGTCTCTCCTTCTCCTTAGATATGGAGATTCTGTTTTTGCTAATGAACAATAGCCAGGCTTGGCGGCTACAAGGGCTGCCGCAGCGGTTTATTGTTTAGGCTCTTCACTCTTCTTTTTTCTCCGGCGCGGTCGTGCCGGCCTGCTTGCTTCGGGCTCCTCATCCTCTGGAGTTTCCGGCTCTTTTCCGCTGGCTTGTTGTTGCTCCCGGTAGAAATCGATCTCGTATTGCAGGCAGCACTTGAGCCTGCCGCAGGCGCCGGAGATGTTTTGCGGGTTCAGTGAAAGCCCCTGCTGTTTGGCCATTTTTACGTTGATGCTGCAAAAGTTGGGCAGGAAAGTGGAGCAGCAGAAAGGGCGTCCGCAGCTGCCTATGCCGCCTAAAATGGCGGTTTCATCGCGCACACCTACCTGTCGCAGCTCGACACGCACATGGAAAAGGGCGCCCAGATCGCGCAGAAGCTCGCGGAAGTCTATGCGCCCCTCCGCTGAAAACTGAAAGACGAGCAGTTTGCGGTCATGGGCGTAATGGGTATGGATAAGCTTCATGTCCAGCTTGTGGAAGCGTATGCGCTCCAGAGCCTTGAAGTGCGCTTCCCTGGCCTTCAGCTTGTTTTCCTGGCACTTCACCATGTCCTCGACTGAGGCTTTGCGCAGGGCCACAGGCAGCTTTTGCCCCTCGATGTGGCGTCCGCGGCAGGATTTGCCTCGGGTCTTCTCGAAAAAGGAGCTGTCCTCCTGCGGCTCGCAGAGCGGGCCGCTCTCCACCTTGGCGCAGTCCTGGTATTTTTCGCAGCGCACGATAATCATGTCGCCTTCTTGCAGCTGCAGATCGCAGTCCGCCACGCAATTATAACTCAAGCCCGCCGAAACATTGACTTTGTACAGTGTCTTCATCGCTTAAACCGCTATAAAACAGAAAAAATGTCACAGTGGAAACATAATGCCTTAACCGGTATTCAGCAATCGGCTTGCGAAGAATGCGCGAAAGCGCAGACAGGAAATGGCATACCGGGTTGAATTCTAAAAGCCCAATACTATAGTTTAGGAGCATTTCAGGCTTTAGTCTAAACAAGCTAGAGCCGCTGTTTGCTTATGACAAAAGACTAAAATCCCAGTGCTGGATACTTGCGCCAACGCGAGCATATTCCACTGGTGTCAGGAATCAAAACAAGAGTATCAAAAGCGAAGGAGCCCCCCGTGAAACTGGATGCGAATGGAAAACTGCATATACGTGAAGCTAAAAACGGCTTGCCGCTGAATCTGTTGCTGGCCGGCGACTTCTGCCCGCGCTTCGAACGAGCGCAGCAACTGATTGCCACAGGCGGCGCGGAGGCGGTCATGGCTCCGCTGCAAAATCTGCTGCAGGCCGCCGACCTGTCAATCATACAGTTTGAAACCCCCTTGACCGAGGCGGAAAGCGCCATCTGTAAAAGCGGCCCCAATATCAAATGCCCGCCGCAAAGTCTGGAACTCTTGCAGGCCTGGGGCGGGGATGTTGCGCTTTTGGCCAATAATCACACTGGTGATTTTGACGACATACCAGTACTGGAAACCATATCCCTGCTCGAGGCAGCAGGCTTCCAAACCGTCGGAGCCGGAGCCGACTTGGCCGAGGCCGCCAAACCCCTGCTACTGCAGCGCCAATCACTGAGCATAGGAATTATCAATGTCGCCGAAAATGAGTTCGGAGGCGCGCTTTTTGATCGCCCCGGAGCCAATATGCTGGCCCATTTTGACAACATCAGGCAGGTTCGAGAGCTTAAAAGCCAGGTTGATCTCTGCCTGGTGATCACACATGGCGGCAATGAACACAACCCGGTACCCAGCCCCAGAGTGGTGAGCATGAGCCGGGCCTTTGTCGATGCCGGAGCCGACCTGGTGGTCAACATACACCCGCATTGTCCGCAGGGTCTGGAAATATTCCAGGGCAAGCCCATAGTCTACAGCCTGGGCAATTTTTATTTTCCTGAGCGCAGTGAAAACTACAGGCCGGATAACTTCTGGTACACCGGCTATATGCTGCAATGCCAGGCCGACCGCCTAGGCGTCTTCGAGCTACAAGTCATTCCTACGCATTTTGACGACAGCCTCAGCAAGATAGAACCGCTGCAAGGCCAGAATAAGAAGGCCTTCTTCGACTATATCAATGCAATATCCGCACCCATCGCCGAACCGCGCGAACTGCAGGCCTATCACGAGGCCTGGGCCGCCAGCCAGAGCAACTATGTTGCCAGGCTCATACGCCAGGCCGCATGGAGCGAAGAGGACTTTGCCGACCCGGAGAAAAAAGCCTCCCTGATGCCCTTGCGCAATATCTTCACCTGCGAGGCACACCACGAGCTGTGCAGCACCTGGCTGCGGCTTTTCGAGCAAAGTCGGCTCGAAGAAGCCGAGAAATATCTGCCGCAGCTGCAAAAATGGCAAAAAGCAGACTTTATAAAACTATAAGCGTGGGACCTTTGGGACGAATGGAACCTTTGGGACGCGTGGGACCTTTGGGACGGGAACGGGAGTGGGGAGCACGCTAAAGCGTGTACTACATACGTGGGACCTTTGGGACGGGAACGGGAGCGGGGAGCACGCT
>JAAZIY010000056.1 GCA_012800625.1 Lentisphaerota bacterium | reverse complement strand
CCGGCCCGCGAAAGCTCCTGGTGCTTCTCGTATGCTTTTTGGAAGCCGGCCTCGTCCACCACAAAGCCGCGCTCGGCGGCCATCTCGACGGTCAGCTCCAGTGGAAAACCGTAGGTCTCATACAGGTTGAAGGCATTTTTGCCGCTGATTTGTTTTTTTTCGACGAATTCCGGTATGCGTGCGATCAGCTTATTGAATTCCCGCGTGCCATTTTCCAGGGTTTTGCTGAACTGTTCTTCCTCGCGTTCGAGTTCCGCCAAAATCGCGGCTTGTTGATGCTGCAGTTCCGGGTAGAATTCACCGTATTGCTGGCAGACGATGGCGGCGATCTTGCTGCTGAAGCTTTCCTTGATGCCCAGTTGTCGCGCCTCTCGCACGGCTCGGCGTATAAGTCTGCGCAAAACATATCCCTGGTCGACGTTGCTGCATTTCACGCCGTCTCCGATGAGGAAGCTTGCGGCGCGCAGGTGCTCGGCCACGATTCTGGCACCGCGGCAGTCGTGATTGGCTTTGGCATTGCCTGAAAGCCTTTGTATTTCGGCGAAGATAGCGCTGAAAAGCTCGGTCTGGTAGGCGCTTTGCACGCCTTGCATCAATGCGGTGACCCGCTCGACTCCCATGCCGGTGTCGACATTGGGGTGTTCCAGGGGCACATACTTGCCCTCGGCGGTCTTGTTGTACTGCATGAAGACATCGTTCCAGATTTCCACCCATTTGCCGCAGCCGCAGGCCGGGCCGCATTCCGGTCCGCAGTCGGGCTGGTCCACGGCGACGAACATCTCGGTGTCCGGCCCGCAGGGGCCGGTTTGTCCGGCTGGTCCCCACCAGTTGTCCTCCTTGCCCAGGAAGTAAATATTTGCTTCGGGGATGCCCAGTTGGCGCCAGATATCGGCGGCCTCTTCGTCCCTGGGGGCATTTTCATCGCCGGCGAAGCAAGTGACCTTGATCTCATCCTTGTCAAAGCCCAGCACGCCAGTGAGGAACTCGAAGCTCATGGCTATGGCCTCCTGCTTGAAGTAGTCTCCCAGCGACCAGTTGCCCAGCATTTCGAAAAAGGTGAGGTGGAAGGGGTCGCCGACCTCGTCGATATCGCCGGTGCGCAGGCATTTTTGCACGTTCACCAGGCGTTTGCCGGCGGGATGCTTTTCGCCCAGCAGATAGGGCACCAGCGGATGCATGCCGGCGGTGGTAAACAAACAAGTGGGATCATTTTCCGGAACCAGGGGCGCGCTCTTGATCTCGGCATGTGCGTGACTCTTGAAAAACTGTATGTACTGCCGACGCAGTTCGGCTGCGGTGATTGCTTTCCTCATGAATTGTACCTGATATAAAGTGACGCGGTGCTTAATGATGTAAAGAGTTTAATTTAATACGGGTTTTGCAAAATACATCCCGAGGGCCTTTTCGGAGGGCTGGCCGCGGCGCGGAAAATATCATCTTGCCGCCGCGCTTGTCAGCCTCACTTGAAGAATTATATTATGATTTTGAGGCACAACTCGGTCATCGAGGCATTCATGAACATATCCGATTTGCAACTAGGCGGGCGCGGCCTGCTCAAGCTCGCTGATCTGAGCGGAGAGCAGATACTGGGTCTGGTGGACCTGGCCATAGAGCTGAAACGGCGCAAAAAAGCCGGCGAGCATCTGCAAAAGCCGCTGTTGCCCGGCAAAAACATCTGCCTGGTCTTCCAAAAATCGTCCACCCGCACGCGTTGCGCCACTGTTATTGCGGTGCGCGACGAGGGCGGCAGCGCCGAATATCTGGGGCAGCAGGACATACACTTTGGCAAGAAGGAGTCGGT
>JAAZIY010000341.1 GCA_012800625.1 Lentisphaerota bacterium | reverse complement strand
TCCAAAAAGGTCATAACGCTGAAAGGCCGTTTGTGGCGCCCCTACAGGGCGCCGGATTCGGGGGGGGGGCTTTTACCCAGGGTGGCGCTCGGCTCCTGCGGAGCCTCGCTTACCCTGGGCTATATTAGGTTGCCCCTTCGGGGCACCAAATGGACTGAATTTCAGAGAAAAATTAGAATTTCTTCTAAAAACTGTGTTTTTTAGGAGAAATTTGCTTTTGTGAGTACCTAACCAAAGGTCAACACTACAGGTGAAATCAAAATCATCTGATGAATTGTACCGCAAAAAAGAGCTTTTTTGTCTTTAGCGCAATTTATTACAAAGCATCGTATCTACTTGCGCCGTAGGCGCATAACCATGCTTAAGCCCAGGCTTTAGCCTGGGGTGCAGACGGTCATCAAAACCGGCGCCTCGTAGAGGCGCTACTATGCCCTCCTTTTTTGGACGGGGTTTATGTACTTCGTGTGGCTTAGTGTCTCTTAGTGTCTCTTAGTGTCCTACATACGAGCTGCGACCGGGTCTTTTTTTAGTGTCCGACCTCTGCGGGTCTATTGTCTTTTTCCGGTATGGGGCTGAGCTGCAGCCTCAGTTCCTGCTGCCCCTCACCGCGCTTGTGGACGACGTACTTGTTGTCCACCAGCGCAAGCACTTCGCGCAGGGCGTCGGTATACAGGGCGGTGAGCATGGTGTCAGGATTCAAATCGTATTCACGCAGCACGGTTTCAAAGTAAGAGCTGTCGGCCTTCACGCTTTCGACCACCTTGGTCTGGTAACTCTTGGCCTCGTTGATGATCTGGTAGCTGCGCCCCTCCGCCTCGAGTATGGTCTTGTCCCTATAGGTGCGCGCCTCCAGGATCTCGGAGCGACCTCTCTCAGTGCTGGCGTTGACCTCCTCGAAAGCCTCCGCAGTGGCACTGGGCGGCTGCAGATTGAGCATATTGAGCGACTGCACCTGTATGCCCATGGCGACCTCGTCAAGCAAAGCCACCAGGCGCCGCTGCACATTGTCCTTGATATTCTCGATGCCGCCGTCAGGCTTCACGCGGCTGGTGGTGTACAGGTCCTCAACCGTCCAAGTGGCCATTTCCTGGATAACCGCATTGCAGAGCAGGTTCTTGATAATGAGTTCTGTGCCGCGCTTTCTTGCATGCTTGCCGCTTTGCTTCTCATTATCCTGGTCGTCATAGAAGTCCAGGTAGAAACGGCTGGCGTCATCGACGCGATACACCAGCTCCCAGCTGGTGTGCATGATATTGGTGTCGCCGGTGAGGATATAGCCGTCGGTGCCCGGCTTTAGCGTGCTGGGGCCTTCGCTTTCCGGAGCCTGCCCGCTCTGCGGGTTCACCCAGGGCATAAAGACATTCACGCTGCCCACCGAGGCCGAGGTCTGCGCCGGTATCATCTTCACCCAGTCAATGGGATAAGGCCAGGCCCAGTACCAGCGACCGCTGGTCAAAACCGAGGTCTCGCCCTGACCGGACTCGAGCACGCGGCTTTGCAGCGCGCCAAAACGGAAAAGCATGGCCTCGTACTGCTCGTCAACCCGAAACAT
>JAAZIY010000340.1 GCA_012800625.1 Lentisphaerota bacterium | reverse complement strand
GTGCGTATCGAGATGATCGGCGCCGGCGGGCGCTGGCTCGAACCCCATTCCTGTATGCTGCACCAGCTGTAGTCGGCCGCGAAACGACCCCGGCAAAAATGCCGCAAGGCGACATCCTCCTCGGCAAATGCCTCGAAAAAAAAGACCTGCATAAAAACTCCTGTGATTTAGAGGGCGTTTAATAAAAGCTTACTCTGCCTTCGTGTGTCTTTGTGTCCAAATTCTCGCTTATCCGGTTTTTGTATTTTTGCGCGGCCTGTCATTTTGCCCCGCAGAGCCAATGCCGTCGGCGGGCCTCAGTTGTACTTTTGGCAAGTTAAGTACTATATTATCTGTTTCGTAATTATTCTTGGCAAGTCAAATTGGGAGCCTTATGCGCATAGCGGTTTTAGTGAAACAGGTGCCTGACACGCGCTCGGTGCAGATGGACGAGGAGACCGGTACGGTTATCCGCAAGGGCAGCGAGGCGATCTTGAACCCCTTGGATGCCTATGCCCTGCAGGCCGCATTGCAGCTGCGCCAACTGCGCGGCGGCGCTTTGGTTCACGCATTCAGCATGGGGCCGCCCTCCGCCGAGCAGACCCTGAAGGAGGTTCTTGCCCTGGGCGCCGACCGCGCCAGCCTGATTAGCGATCGTGCTTGCGCGGGTAGTGACACCTGGGCCACCGCACAAGTGCTGGCCGCTGCATTGCAAAAACTAGGACCCTTCGACCTGGTTGTTTGCGGCGAAAGAGCCACGGACGGCGACACCGGACAGGTGGGGCCGGAGATTGCCGCCTGCCTGAACCTGGGAATGGCCACCTTCGTCGAGCAAATCCTGGACTTGCAGGAGGATTGGCTGGACCTTAGGCGCAAGACGGAGTCCGGCTTCGAGAGCTGGCGCCTGCGTCTGCCCGGCCTGCTCACGGTCACCAAGGCCATAGGCGAGATCGCATTGCCCACGCTGGCCAACAAGATGGCGGCCAGACGCGCGCAGGTGCCGCTGTTGAAGGCCGACGAGCTGGGGCTGGACCCGGAGAGCATAGGCCTGAAAGGCTCGCCTACCCGGGTGGTGAAGATATTCTATCCCAGCCTGACGCGCAAAGGCGAGCTATATAAGATCAGCGACGAGGCCAGTTTGTTGGCAAACAGCCGCATCTTGGCGAAATATCTGCGGGAGGCAGCAAACAAATGAAAGTCCTCATACTGGCGGAATGCGACCAACAAAAGGTCTTGCCCATCTCTTATGAATTGCTCACCCGAGCCAAAGCCCTGGTGCCCGAAGAAGAGATCGGGGCTTTGCTGCTCGGAGCCGGCCTGCCCAGGCAGGAATATGAAAAATTCAGCTCGGCGGGCGTAGCCAGGCTGATTGTCTACGAGTCCGAACAACTGCTGCGCTTCAGAGCCGAACCCTACAGCGCCATACTGCAGGCCTGTGTGGCAGAGTTCAAGCCGGAAATCGTGCTGGGCGGAGCCACCAGCTGCGGGCGCAGCTGGTTGCCTTATGCCGCCATGAAAATGCATGCCGGCCTGACTGCCGACTGCACTGAGCTGGGCATCGAGGAAAAAACCGGCCTGCTGCTGCAAACCCGCCCGGCAATCGGCGGCAATATCATGGCCACAATCAAAACCCCGAAGCATCGCCCGCAAATGGCCACCATCAGACCGCGCTCGACAGCGGCGGCGGAGCCGGGGAGCTGGTCGGGGGGGCAGATCGAGCTGCGCCAGCCGCCGCCGGCGTGGCTGGAGTCCTCGCTGCAGGAACTGGGCTTCGAGGCAGTAGACGAGAGCCGCGAGCTTTCGGCGGCGCGCAAAGTCGTGGTGGTGGGCCGCGGGCTCAAACGCCCGGAGAATCTGCCTATGGTCGAGGAGCTGGCCGGGCTGCTGGGCGCCGCGCTGGGAGCCACCCGCGAGGTGGTGGACCGCGGCTGGCTGCCTTACTCCTGCCAAATCGGCCTGTCGGGACGCACTATCACGCCGGAGCTTTACCTGGGGCTGGGGGTCTCCGGCGCCATACAGCATCTGGCCGGCATGCAGACCGCCAAGCGCATCGTGGCGGTTAACTCCGACCCGGAGGCGCAGCTGTTTTCACTGGCAGACCTGAGCCTGGTGGGTAATATGCAGGAGGTGCTGCCCGTCTTGATTAGTGAACTGAAGAGGGGAGGGCAAATATGAGTCAATATCGCAGACTTAATGCGGAAATTGTCGCTAAACTGATTGATATCTGCGGCAAAAACAACGTTATTTACGGCGATGAGGAGCTTTTGGAGCCTTATTCGCGCGACGAGATACCTGGCACTGACTACCGCAGCATGCCCGAGGCGGTGCTGCGACCGAGCAGCGCCGAGGAAGTGTCTGCAATCATGCGCCTGGCCAATGCCGAGCGCATTGCGGTCACTCCGCGCGGTGCTGGCTCCGGCCTTTCCGGCGGCGCGGTGCCGCTGCACGGCGGCATCGTGCTGGCTACCGACCGCATGAACCGCATTCTGGAGCTGGACAAGGAAAACATGATGATCGTGGTCGAACCCGGCGTGGTGGCCAATGACATCAATGAGTTTCTGCGTCCCCACAATCTTTTTTACGCTGGCTATCCCATGAGCGTTGAGACCTGTTACATAGGCGGCAATGTGGCCGAGAATGCCGGCGGCGGCAAGGCCATCAAGTACGGGGTGACCTCAAGGTATGTGCTGGGGCTGGAGGTGGTGTTGCCCAACGGCGAGCTGATGGAGCTGGGCGGCAAGCTGCTGAAGGATGTCACCGGCTACAATCTGCTGCAGCTCTTCACCGGTTCGGAGGGCACTTTGGGCGTGTTTACCAAGATCATCCTGAAGGTGATCCCTCTGCCCAAGTACCAGTTTGACTTGCTCGCGCTGTTCCCCGACAGCCGCAGCGCCATAGCCGCAGTGCCGGCCACCATGCTCGAATCCGGAGTAACGCCGGTGTCAATCGAGTATATGGACCAGGACTCCTTCGAGTCGGCCTGCAAGTATCTGAACGAAAGCCTGCCCTGTGAGGGGGCCGGCGCCATGCTGCTGCTCTCCGTGGACGGCAATGACAGCGAGCAGATGATGGACGACTGCGAGCAGCTGGGCACCTTTCTGGAGAAAAACGGGGCCAGCCTGGTATACGTGGCCGACACGGCGGCAAATTCCGAGCGCCTCTGGAAAATACGCCGCAATGTGGCCGAGGCCTTCAGCCTCTATTTTCCGCGGCAGTCCGGCGAGGACGTCGTGGTGCCGCCAGCCAGTATCGCCGTGGTGGCCGAGAAATTCGCGCAGCTGGCCGACAAATACGGCGTGGCCATACCATGCTACGGACACGCCGGCGACGGCAATCTGCACAGCCGCATCAGCGCGCCGGAGAGCTGGAGCGATCAGCGTTGGCGACAGACTCTGCCCAAAATCCTGGAAGAACTCTACGCCATTGTGGCCGAGCAGGGCGGCAGGATTTCCGGCGAGCACGGCATAGGCTGCAAGCGCCTGCATTATATGCAAAGCGTGGTCTCCGAGACCTACCTGCAGGTGCTGAGAGCCATCAAAAAAGCGCTGGACCCAAACAATATTATGAACCCCGGAAAGATATTCAGCTTCGAGCCACCTGCTAATTAAAGGCACACGAAGAGGGGAGGACACGAAGGGACACAAAGGGGCACGAAGGCACACCAAGGCACAACACTATTTTTTGCAGAGCTTTCAGTATTACTCTGTTATTTCTACATTGCGCCTTCGTGTGTCTTCGTGTATAAACGTGGCTTGGTTTGGCAACAATAGGCAATGAGCCGGCCAAGAAGGCAGGCTAAACTTGATTGCCAGAACATTTTGCAAGTACAATACTCAATTTGTTCTGTGATTTCTTTTAAGTGCAAATAGGCTGCGTCTAAAAAGCTCTTTTTTGCCTTCGTGTGTTTTAGTGTCCAAAGCCCGATTCGCCCGATTCGTCCGATTCACCGATTCGTCCGATTCGTCCGATTCGTCCGATTCACCGATTCGTCCGATTCACCGATTCGTCCGATTCACCGATTCGTCCGATT
>JAAZIY010000339.1 GCA_012800625.1 Lentisphaerota bacterium | reverse complement strand
TGACTTTACTAAATTTAAACTGGCGTTACATTTTAGGCAGAAGCAAGATGTCAACGACATATGGAGGGTTCCTTAAATGAGTCTCAGTGGTCAGCAGATGCTCCGTCAATTGAAGATGATTGCGGAGATAAAAAAGGGTAACTTTCCCAATACGCAGACTTTTGCCCGGCTTTTTGCCGAGTTTGAGGGTGAGGAGGGGCAGCCCATGCGCTGCAGCAACCGCACCATACTGCGCGATATACAGCAGCTGCAGCAGCAGTATGGTGCCCCCATAGAATACGACAACTGCAACAAGGGCTACCATTTGCGCCATCCGAACTGGGAGTTCAAGTATCCTGTATTTCAGGAAGACTTTTTGAGCATGTCTATTTTGGGCAGCCGTCTGGCCGCCGACATAGTGCCTGACCCCTTGAAAAGCGACATAGACCGGGCAGTGACTCAGACCCTGGCGAATAACTCCGCTGAGTTCTTTGACAGCGCTATGCTCGACTCCATGCTCTGTGCCTCCGGCATGAAAAGCAGCATCGACGCCTCAGTTTTTGCCGCCTTGTTTCATGCCTGGCGGCGCAAACAGGCGGTTTTTCTGAAATACCGCGACACCCGGGGCAAGATTTCCGAGCAGGAGTTCGAGCCGCACATTATTGCTTTTCACAAGGGGCTTTGGTATGCCAAGGGATATATCTATAATAGCAAAACAATAAAAATTTACGCCTGTCAGCGCATGGTCGAGCTGCGCCGCAGCGGACATGGTTTTGAGATCGACAAGGAGCTACTGCAGGACACCAAAAAAAACGGGCTGTTTATTTATCCCCGGCTCAGCGGTATCAAGTTGCACTGCGACGCCTCGATTGCCTTCTATATTCATGAGCAGCAGAAGATTTTCAAGTCGAAAATCGAGCCGCAAGACGACGGCTCCCTGATACTGAGCCTTAATCCCAGTGTGGAGCATGACGTCGTGCGCTGGATTCTGGCTGAGGCCGGGCGCATACAGGTGCTGGAGCCAAAAGCGCTGCGGGAAAAGATCGCCGAAGCAGGCAGGGAGATAACGCGCAAAAACTCCTAGCAAACTATAGCCCACGGTATTTATATAGTTATGGCTCCCTAGTGCAAAAAGCAACCTGTCCGCCTCTAGGATTTTTTAGTAGCGCAAAAAGTCTGGGATTTGCTTCTTGTTGAATTTTCCGCCGCATTTAGGGCAAAGTTTGGGTATTTTTGCCACTTGTATGGGCTCGTCCTGCTCGTTGCTGTCTTCAGCGCTGATGACGCTAAAGTCCCCCAGCATATATTTCTGTTCGAAGCCGCAGCTGGCACAGGTGCATAAATAAAAGCGCGGGCGTTTTTGCCCAAATGGACCGGGTAAAGACGGGAATGCATTCATTTTTTACTCCTTGCAGTTCAACATTATGCTTTAGGGTGTGTTTTGGCGTACACCTCGATGAGCCTGCCGATATCGACATGAGTGTAGATTTGTGTGGTTGAGAGGCTGCTGTGTCCGAGCATTTCCTGCACGCTACGCAGGTCGGCTCCGGCGTTAAGCAGATGTGTTGCGAAGGAGTGCCGCAGCTTGTGCGGCGTGCAGTCTGCCGGCAACTCCAGGAAGAGCACATAGTCTTTGAAGTTACGCTCCAGTGAGCGTGCGCTGAGGCGTCCCCCCTGCTGGTTCAAGAACAAGGCCCCTTTTTGCCGTCGGGTTGCCAGCCCTATTATTTCGCGCTGTTTTAGATATTCCTGCAATGCTTTCAGCGCTGGCTTGCCCAACATGCATAGTCTTTCCTTGCCGCCTTTGCCGCGCACCTTGAAGAGGCCGCCGAGCAGGTCCAGGTCTTCAAAGTCCAATGCGGTGGCCTCGCTGATGCGCAGGCCGGCGCTGTAAATCACTTCAAGCAAGGCGCTGTCCCTGGCCACCATGAAGTCGCCGGCCTGGATACGCTGTGCGGAGGCGTTCTCGCCCAGCCTTTGACGATGATATGCCGCTGGAGCTTCCAGCAGTGCCCCCACCTGTTCGACACTGAGTACCATGGGCAGGCGACGCGCCGTCTTCAGCCCCGGCAGCAGTTGAAAAGGATTGTTCTCGACTAGTTCCTCGCGTAGCAAAAAACGAAAAAAAGAGCGCAGGCTGGAGAGCTTGCGGTTCACAGTGCTGCGTTTCAGCCCCGTGGAGGAGAGGCGCATGGCGAAGTTGCGGGCATGGCGCTCCTGACAGAGAGACCAGGGCAGGGCGCTGCGGGCAGGCTCGAACATGGACGGATTGAGGCTGGCAAAGTGAGCCAGGTCCAGAAAGTAGTTTTTACAGGTATGCTCGCTGCAATTGCGCTCCTGGCGCAGATACTGCAAGAATTTCTGAGTCGCCTGGTCATCGGCGAGTAGCAGACGGGCGGCGCTCAGGTCTGTTTCGGCTGGAGAGGAGCTTGACATGGGGCACACTAGGGGGGAGGACACGAAGGCACACTAAGTCACACAAAGGCACACGAAGGGCTTATACGGCGCCTGC
>JAAZIY010000338.1 GCA_012800625.1 Lentisphaerota bacterium | reverse complement strand
AGGCGGGCTTCGACAAAATCCACAGCGGATTACCCTTGTAGTCGTAGACCATGAATTCTCTGGTTTCATTGCGCACTTTGGTGACCAGCTTCTCAGTACCGTCGCCGCGCACCACTGCAAAGTACTGCGTGCCCACCAAGTTGCGATGGTCGTCCTTCACCCCGTCGCCGTCATCGTCAAAATTATTGCTGCGCAGCAGCTCATTTTCATCCACCGCCGCACCCTGTGCCGTAAGCCAAAGCGCATGGCCGCGGGCAAAAATTGTGGCCTCGCTGCTGTTCAGGTCCAAAGTTGCCGGGCTAGTCTCGCTGGCCTGATTCTGGTTATTAAAGCTGTACAGATTGCCTATGGCCACGGAGGAGTCCTCAGCCAGCAGGCGGTATTTGCAGATTTCATCGAGCTGATCTTCAAGATCAGCAGGGTTCTCGGCTATCAACTGCTCCATTTTCGTAAAGGGCAGATGGGCGAAATCCTCGATGCTCTGACCGCCGTCATCAAAGCGGTAATATGCCGTCAGCCCCTCAGTCTTGGCCTGCTCACCCTGGGTGTTGGGGTTCTGCATGCTGTTGCGCTCCTCCTTGACTTTCTCAAGCAGGCCGCTCATGTCGGCGTAGGCATCCACAAAGTCCTGGTTCCAGTAGCGCACTTCGTCTATAAAACCGGCCGCAAAGCCCTTGGCAAAGACCGCCTCTGGTGCGGTATCGGCAACTGTGCCTGGCATGGTCACATTGCTGGCGGCGGCGTACTCCTCGTCATCCACTAGAAGCACTGCCTCAAACTCAGTGCCGTCGCTCTTCATAATCAGGGCTATATGATACCAGCTGGGATTGTCAATTTGCGTGGTCAGGGCCGGCAGCTCAATCCCGCTGTCGATGATAGTCGCTCCGCCAAAATCCACCTTGATAACCGAATCTTCACAATACAATTTATAACTATTGTCATCGGTGTCGCTGTAGGCGAGAAATTCACCGTTCGCCTTGTTGCTGCTGTCAGCCACCGGAGCATACCATAATTCCAAAACAAAGGACTGGTCCGGCGTGAAGCGGGACGACTCGGGCAGCCCTATGCCATTGTCTTTGGTGTAAAATGGAATAAAGGCGCGGCCATGCTGGTTGTGAGCCTTCTGACAGTCAAACTGATCCAGCCCGGCAATGCCGTCATTGCTGTTTGCAACCCCGTCATCATCCCAGTCCGCCGCATCCCACTTGACAGACTGAGCCTGCAAAAGACTTAAACTCAAAAATAAAAAAACAAGGCTCAAAATCAAAGTACGCAAAAATGCACCCGACTTAATGGCTACAGAACTCATTCTCCACTCCAAATTGAGATTCTTATGTCTACTTAATTATATGATTTTTTTGAATTTTCAGAAAAAAGGCACAAAACCGCCTGCTTTTATATTAGCAGGAAGCATGCCAGGATTAAGGGGCAAAACAGGGCAGTTCCCACAGTTAAACATCTAAACATAGCACACTTTCACAAAAATACTAAAAAAAACTGTCTTTTTCTGCTTTTTCCCGCCAGTCATCCGTTTATTTTGCCCACTAAGTCACACTAAGCCACACTAAGGCTGCTCCCAAAACGACTTCCCCAGCTAAAGCGTTTTCTTCTCGGCCAAAGCAACATT